>DYHM01000125.1 GCA_020724125.1 Patescibacteria group bacterium
ACAACATACTATTCTGGTAATCCCTATACACCCATTATAGGTGCGGAAAAAGGCTCTGGGACATATGGTCCTATATGGGGAGAATATAAAAGTGGGAGACTTCCATCCTATTTTAAAATAGACCTTACCCTGACAAAAAAGCAAAAATGGGGGGAATGGTATATTCATTTTATAAATATTACAAATCACAAAAATGTTTATGGTTATTACTATAATGATGATTATTCAAAAAGAGGGGCATTTGAGATGCTTCCCTTTATGTGGCTTGGAGGATGTAAGATAAATTTTTGATGATAATTGATTTTTTGCAAAAAGGTGGGCCTGTTCTTTATGTAATCATTGGTCTTTCTATTGTTGTATTTACCCTAATTATTGAAAGGCTGATTTTCTTTTATAAAATAAGGGAAAAGAATGATTCTTTATCCCTTATTAAAGGGGGAAATGAAAAGGCATTAAAGGAGGCTTTGAAGGATAAAAGCCCATTATCAAGGCTATTGCATAACTGCCTTATAAACAGGAATCTATCGGGAGAAAAGCAAAAGGAGGAGCTTAAGCTTTTTATAATGAAAGAAGAGCCGCATTTATTAAGATTTTTAGACTTTATTGCTGTTTCAACAACAGCCGCACCCATTCTCGGGCTTTTAGGAACAGTAACAGGGATGATAAAGGTATTTGATGCATTAAGTAGGCTTGGCTCTCCTGATGCCCATCTTTTGGCAAAGGGCATATCCGAGGCTTTAATAACAACAGAGGCAGGTCTTGTTGTTGCCCTTCCTTGTTTATTTTTGCATAATTTCTTGGCATCTAAAGCAGAAACTTATATATCAAAGATGAGACATCTGGGATTGAGGATTATAGCATTATTTGAAAATGAATCCAGATAAAGGAGGTCTGGCAGGATGAAACTAAGACGGCCTGAGCTTACAATAGCACCCTTAATTGACTGCGTATTTTTATTGCTCCTTTTCTTTGCTGTATCAACAACCCTTACCAAAGAGCTTGGTATGCCTATAAATAAGCCAAAGGCAAAAACAAGCATTCCATTAACAAGGGAGGTTTTCGTCATTACTGTAATTAAAGATGAAAAGGTATTTTTGGGAAAAGAGGAGATTTCTTTTGAGCTTCTCTCTTTAAGGCTTAAGGAGAGGCTTTCTATAAACCCAAAGACATCTGTCATTATTGCCTCTGATAAAGGTGCAACCTGCGGAAGGCTTATTGAGGTTCTTGATTTATGCAAAGAAATTGGTGCAGAAAGTTTATCTGTAGCAACCATTCCAAAGCCTGAATGATGACAAGGGCACCAGAGCACCAGAGCACCAGAGCACCAGAATTTTTAGTTTCTTTTCTTTTTTCCTTGTTTTTAAATCTTGGTCTTTTATTCTTTCTCCCATATCTTGGAAAAGCAACAAATGTAAAGGTTTATAAAGCGTATAAAATAAACCTTGTAAAACTTCTTGAGGAAAAAAAGGTAATTGCCCAAAAGCCAAAACCCATTGTTCAAAAACCAAG
>DYHM01000022.1 GCA_020724125.1 Patescibacteria group bacterium
ACCCGGTGAGCAATTACAATCAATTCCATTGATTATAGCTTTATTTCTAATATAATAGAAACGAGGCTATAATTTAATTGAAAAAATCGAAACGAAATAATTAAACGAAATAATTAAACGAACGAAATAATTAAACGAATTAAATTATTTATAATAAGTTTGCGAATTATGACTAAAAAAGAAATTTTATGGCGTGAAATATTATATCAAGCCATACAAAATAAAAAAATTAAATTTACCCAGAAAGAATTAGCTGGGCAATTTGGTTTTTCTTTGAGCGTTGTTTTTAATGCCCTTAAAATTCCCCGCCTTTCCGGGACCATTGAGGTGTCGGCCAGGGATTTTTCCGTTATTCATCCTGAAAAATTTTTAACTATCTGGGCTACTTTTCGAAGATTAAAAAATGATGTTATTTATCAAACCCATTGTGATTCTTCAGTTCAAGAAATTGAAGGATTAGTGCCTCCAAAAAGTATTTTCGCCGCTTTTAGCGCTTATCTTAAAAAATATCAAGAAGCGCCGGCTGATTATGATAAAGTTTATATTTATGCCGAAGAAAAAATACTGCCGGAAATAAAAAAACGATTTCCTCCAAAAAAAGGTTATCAAAATTTAATTGTCTTGAAGGCTGACCAATATCTTTCTCTATTTGGCCAAATTACTCCCGATGTTCAAACCTATGTTGATGCTTGGAATCTGACAGAATGGTACGCCCAGGATTTTCTAAAAGCTCTTAAAGAAAAAATGAATATCTAAATTTTATTCTATGGAATATTATCATAATTTAATTACAGAAAAAAGTTTTCAAATTTTGCGGGATTTGAGAAAAGAATACCAGTTTATTTTAATCGGCGGTTGGGCGATTTTTTTGTATACCAAAGCCCTTAAATCAAAAGATGTTGATATAATTGTTGATTATGATGAATTAGAAAAATTAAAAAATGATTTTTCTGTTTTCAAAAATGATCGTTTGAAAAAATACGAAATTAAAACAGGAGAAGTTGATATCGATATCTATTTGCCATTTTACTCCCAACTGGGTTTGCCGGTTGAAGAAGTTAAAAAGTATACTCAAAGCCAGGAAGGATTTATCGCACCAATGCCTGAAATTTTATTAATCTTAAAGACCTATGTTTTTAATCAAAGAAAAGCTTCGGCTAAAGGAAAAAAGGATTTTTTAGATATATTTTCATTGCTAAAAAGCGGTTTAATTAATTGGCAGAAATACCAGAAAATTATTCAAAAATATAATCTTAAATCATTAAATGACGATTTAAAAAAATTGATAAATGCCGCTAAACCTTTGACTGAATTAAATCTCAACAAACAATCAATGTCTAAATTAAAAAAGAAAATTTTGTCAGCTTTGTCTGATAAACGAAATTAAAAAAATCAAACCTGACATCGGTTTTTGTTCGAGTCATTGATTTCTCGAATAATTCAGTTAAATTTATGGAGCGATATTCCATAAATTTTGACAAAAACATAGAATTAAAACACAATAAATTAAACCATACTTGATAACGAAATAACCATCAAAATATAATTACGAAGCAATTCGTTCAGGGTCATTTTGAGATTTGATTTTTAGTTTTGGATTTTAAGCAAGGATTGACAAATCAATTTTGATTTAATAAAATGAAAGTAGAATTTAAAAAACATTTGCTTTTTAACAAAGTGATTATCTAAATGGCAGAGTTTTGGCTCAAAATAGCTTTTGTTATTTAGAATTAAAACTCTGTCATTTAGAAAAATTTATTTAAGGGAGGTAAAAGAGAAAAAATGAAAAAAATGGAAGATAAAGTTATTCTTGAAGACGCAAGAAAAACGTACGAGATATTGAAGAGGGGGCCAGAGCAACTCGAAAGAAAAATACAAGAAGGGGTAAGGACAAATATAAAAGAGGCGGAAAGCCTGATAAGAACACTGGAGAATGATTTTATGCCCCCTTCATTTAATCCATTTCGAGAGCATCTCGAAATGGAAAGGCCCTTTCCTTCTAACAAACTATTAGTTGGGTATTCGAAGAGGTTCTCTATTAATTATGACGAAATCAACTGGGGAATGGAAAATAGTTAGTTTTAGACTAAGAGAGTTAAGCTGAATAACTCTCTTTTTTATTTTTTGAGTGTAAATTTCATCAGAAATTTCGCAACAAATTGAAAATTGGATCATTGAAAATTTATTGAAAATTGAGAATTCATTGGAAATTGGAAATATGAAATTTTTAACTTTGCATTGTTTACCCGATTAAATGCCGTCTTACGGCAATTCCGCCAAAAGCGAAATTATTTAATCGGGTTAATTTTACATTTTGATATTTGATTTTTGAATTAAAATAAAAAAACCAAAAATCAAAGTTTAATATTCTTTTTTAAAGAATTTTTTGAGAAATTGCGAGAATTCTTTTGTTTTTATTAAATTGATTTGTTGTTTTTTTCTTTCTTTAATCTCTAAACAATTCTTCGTTAATGTTCTTTCGCTAATTACAACTCTGAGGGGAATACCGATTAAATCTGCTTCAGCGAATTTTTCCCCCGGTGATTTATCAATTCGATCATCATATAAGATTTCGATTTTTTTCTTTTCTAAATCCTTATAAAGTTTTTGAGCTGTCTTTTTAATTTTTAAATTTTTTCCCCGAATCTCAATAAGATGAACTTGAAAGGGGGAGATCTCAATTGGCCAAATAATCCCCTTCTCGTCATGATAAACTTCAACAATTGTTCCCATTAAACGACCTAGTCCAATTCCATAACATCCCATTAATACTGATTTTTCCTTGCCTCTTTCGTCTTTAAAGAAAAAACCAAAGGGTTGGCTAAATTTTTCTTTTAATTTAAAAATATTTCCCGCTTCAATTGCTTTTTTAATTTCTAACTTTTTATTTTCACATTGGGGACATCTAAATTTTTCTTCCTTGATAATTTCTTTATTGATTCCTAATTTACATTTTAAACAAAGATAGACAGTATCTTCCCCCGAAGGAGTAATCACCTGAAATTCATGGGAATATTTAGAAAAAGTTCCACCCGAGGCAAGAGTAAGATAAATCCCCTCCCCTATTCCACACCTTTTAAAAATTTTTAAATAAGCATTTTTAACTTTTTGATAATATTCGTCTAAATCTTCTTCATCTTGATGAAAAGAGTAAAGGTCTTTCATTATAAATTCCGTCGCCCGAAGAAGGCCGGCTTTAGCCCGCAGCTCGTCTCTGAATTTATCCTGAATTTGATAAACATAAACAGGTAACTCCTTATATGAAGAAATAAATTTTTGAACTAAAGGAGTAATAATTTCCTCATGAGTCCAGCCAAGGCTATACTCTTTATTTAGTCGGCTTTTTAATTTAAACATTTCGGGATAGCGCCAACGATTCGTTTGTTGCCAAAGATGTTTTGGATGAAGAACGGGCAAAAAGACTTCTTGGGCTCCAATATTATCCATTTCGCTTCGGATAATGTTTTCAATTTTTTTTAAAACTTTAAAACCTAAAGGCAAATAAGAATAAACGCCGGCCATTAGTTTATCAATAAAACCAGCTCTGATTAAAAGCTGGGCATTGATACTTTTTTCTTCTTGGGGAACTTTTTTTTGAGCTTTACTAAAAAGTTGAGATTGAAGCATAAGTTATTTCTAATTTCATTCCCTTTTTTCTTCGTCTTCAAAAATTTCTTCTTTTTGTTTTTCCTCTAAACTGATAATTATTCTTATTTCCGCTTCTAAAGCGTGAGTGAAATTGATTTTGACCATAAATTCCCCTAATTCTTTAAGGGGTTCTTTTAGTTCAATTTGTTCTTTTTTAATTTCAAAACCAAGTTTTTTTAATTCCGTAGAAATTCTTTGGTCAGTGATAGATTCAAAAAGTTGTCCCTGCTCGCCTACCTTTACAGGGATAAGAAGTTCTAAGCCATCAATTTTAGAAACTAAAAATTCTATTTTTTCTAATTCTTCTTGAGCTCTTTTAGCAAGTAATTTTTTTTGTTCCTCTAACCATTTTAAATTTTCTTTGGTTGCTAATTTTACTAAATTTTGAGGAAGCAAAAAATTTCTGGCATAACCATGCTTAACCGTTTTAATCTCGTATTTTTTTCCTAAATTTTCAATATCTTGTAAAAGAATAATTCGCATATAGAAAATTTAAAATGCAAATATCAAAAATCAAAATGACAATGTAAAATGTTAAAATGATTAAATCTCGAAATCTTTTTTCGTCGAAAGCGAATACCTTAATTTTTCATTTTGATATTTCAATTTTACATTTTTATCATTGTCATTTTACATTTTGATTTTTACATTTTGCATTTTATTGATTGGGATTTGGGATTTAATTAGAAATTAGAAATTTATTTATTATCTTATCTTATTTCTCTTATTATTTCAAGGGCTTTTTCTAATTGAGGATCTTTATTTTCCTGCCAGTCCTGTTCAGTCATTTTAACTTCCACGTCTGGCGTCAATCCCCGCTCATCAAGAGAATTACCCTTTGGAGTCAGCCATTTACCAGTTGTTACTTTTAAAGAAGAATTATCTTGGAGAAAAATTTGTTCTTGAATCGAACCCTTGCCAAATGATTTTTCACCAATTAACTTCACTCCTTTATTATCTCTTAAAGCGCCGGCTAAAATTTCCGCGGCCGAGGCCGAACCCTGATTTATTAAAACCACCATTGGATATTTAGCAAGTCCTGCCGAGCCGGCTGCCCGATAAGATTTTCTCTCCTTATCTCCATTCTTGTCTTGCCATACAACAATTTCTCCTTTTTCTAAAAACCAGCCGCTAATATCTTGAGCTACGTCTAAAATACCGCCAGGGTTGTTTCGTATGTCTAAAATTATTTTTTTGGCTGGCGATTTCAAAATTTCTTCAACTATTTTTTTAAATTCTTGAGGTAAAAGCCAGTTGAATTGATAGATTTTTAAATAGGCAATAATTTCTTTGTCTAAATTTTTAAATTCTAATTTAAGAACGGGAATTTTAATCACTTTTCTTTTAAGAGTTATTTTTTGGGGCGCATTCCAATTTTCTCGGTTAATTAAAAGGATTACTTCGGTATTTTTGGGGCCTCTTATTAATCTTATCACTTCTTCCAAGGAAAGGTTCTCGGTAGAAATATCATCTATTGCTAAAATCTTATCTCCTGGCTGAAGACCGGCTTCTTGGGCTGGCGTATTCTCCAATGGCGCAATAATCATGATTTTTTTATCTTTAATTCCTACTTCCATTCCTACTCCCTGATATTCACCCTTTAATTCATCTTCAAACATTTGTGTTTCTTCAGGAGTAAAATAAACAGTATAAGGATCTTCCAAGCTTGCCACCAAACCCTTGATAGCGCCAAAGACCATTTTTTGGTAATCAATTTTTTCTTTTTTAAAAAAGTTTTTTTCTAATTTTCGCCAGGTCTCCCAAAAAACAGAGAAATCAATTTTTTGGTCCTCGGGCAAGGGATTGACTATTTGAGACGGCGGCATCCTAAGAATATTTTCATTTCCAATAAAAATCCCAAACTGATAACTTAAATAAGAAACCAAAAAAAAGCTGATTATCAAAATAATAATTTTTATTTTTTGTGTCATAATTAATTTTTAGAATTAGATATTTTTTCCAATTCTTTTTTTCAGCTCTTTTTCCCACGCGGGATTTATCCGAATTGCTCTCTGGATTAATTCTTTGACTTTTTCAAAATCCCCGGCATATTGACTTGCTCGAATAGCGATCAAATGAGCCGGAAAATGTTTTGGCTCTAATTCAATGGCTTTTTCGGTTAATTCTTGGGCTTTTTTAAAATCTTTTTGATAAACCTTGCTTTGGGCTAAAAGCCAATAACCAGTTTGATTTTTAGGAGAAAGACGCAAGGCTTTTTCTCCATATTCTTCGGCTAAATAAATTTTCGCCGGTTTAATTAAAGCATAAAAATTATAAAGACCGGCTAATTTAATAACCGCGCGATAATCTAATGGCATTTCTTCTTCGGTCTTCTTTAATTCATCAATAACAAAATTTAATTCTTTTTCAATCTCGGCTATAATTTTTCTTTTGTTTGTTTCGTCCGACGCGGAAAATAATTGACTCAATCCCAACCTGATAACATCTTCGGAATGTTGACTAAAATATTCCCTTATTTGATGCTTACCCAAAGGAGAAGCTTGAAGAGTTTTTTGATAGACAGAGATTCTTTCTGAAGAAGAAATTTTAGGATTAATTGATTTTATAATCAAACCATCGGTCTTCAATGGTTGAGAAACAAAATGGAAAAAAGGAAAAAGAAAAATTAAGAAAAGAAAAACTGACTGCCACCAGGCTAATCGTTCCTTGTTAACCGAACCTAAAATTGACCTCTCTTCTTCTTTTTTTAATCCGGCCAAAAAACCGCCAAAACCTAAAACTAAAAAAAACATTAAAAAACTGCTAACCATATCAAAAACAGTCAAGTTTTGAATAAAATAAGCAATAGGCAAAATCGTAAAAATAGAAAAAGTCCAAAAATCAATTACTTGTTCTTTAAAATATTTTTTTATCAAAATATAAAAAAGAGCAGCAAATATGCCTAAATAACCAAGGAAGCCAAGAATACCAAGTGAAAATAAGGTGTCAAAAATAATATTATGCGTTCGGTCAAACCATATTTCGCCGCCGCATTCCGGAGTAAAAAAACAAGGATTAAAAAGTTTTGGAAAATACAAAGCATAATTTTCCGGACCCCAACCCAATAAAGGCCGTTCTAAAAATCCCTGCCAGGCTATTTCCCAATTGATATATCGAGGTTTAATAATTTTTTCAAGATAATCATAAATAAAATTTCCCGGCTGAAAAACTAAAATTAACCCCGATAAAACTAAAATACCGGAAATAATTAAAAATATCCGACCTAATCTCTTTAATTTTGTTTTAGAAGAGAGCCAAAAAAGAAATAACAAGCCCCATCCCCCTAAAACGCAAAAAAGAACTGCTTGAGCTTTAGAAAGAAAAATAATCAAAAAACTGAAAATTATACTTATCAAAAAACAGATTTTCCAATGCCATTTTTTTTCTTGAAAAAATAACCAAAGAGCGAAAAAGATATTAAATAAAAGATAGACGCCCAAAAAAGAAGTATTGCCCAAGGTAGCGCCCTGCTGGGGAGAAATTATAAAAGGTTTTACTTGAGCTATTTCAAGAAAGGCTACTAAACTTACCAAAAAAGCCACTATAATAGAAACGATAAAAAATTTTTTCCAATCCTTAATTGTTTTAAAAACCGAAGAAATAACTAAAAAGAAAGCGAAAAGATGAAACCACATTAAAAGACCGGTCATTCTTTCAAATTTTGACCAAAATGACTGAGAAAAATTTGTTCCCAAAAGCGAACTTAAACTCATAACAAGAAGAAACAAAATTAAAACAAGGATAAGAGGGTTAATTTTCGGTCGATATCGCCGGTTCTTCCAGATTAACAATAGCCAAAGAAAAAAGACAATCTCTGTAAGTCCCATAAAAAACAAACTCTTAGGACCAACAAAAGGAAAATAAAAATTTTCATTAACGATCAAGGGAGTCAATAAGGTCAAAAAAAGGCCAAAATAAATAAGACGCGCCAAAAAGGGGAGTTTTGCCATTGGATTGATTTTCTTTTTTTCTTCGCTTAATTTTTCACTCATAGTTATTTGATTTTAGCAAAATTTAAACTAAAATAAAAGCAATGACAAAAATCCGACAATTAATTTTATTTTTCGGCGACCTAATTTTGGTTTATCTGGCTTTAACTTTAACAGTTATTATTGGCTTTGGAAATAAACTTAATTGGCGGATTTTCCAAGAACATTTTTTTGCTTTTTCTATTCTTTATTTTTTTTGGTTTATTTTGCTCTATATTTTAGGGCTTTATGAACTTAATTTAATCCAACCCAAAATTGAACTTTTAACCAGAATAGGTCAATTTTTTCTGGTCTCTTTGGCAATCAGTTTAATTTTCTTTTACCTCATTCCTGTTTTTAAAATTACCCCAAAAACAAATCTTTTAATAAACGCCGCTTTCTTTAATAGTTTTATTTTTGGCTGGCGAAGAATTTTTTACCATTTTTTTTCTTCTCATTTTCTTCAAAATTTAGCTTTTTGGGGACGAAATAAAATTATTGATGTTCTTGTCAAAGAGATTGAACTTCAACCTCAATTAGGTTATCGATTTGTTAAATTTTTAGAGCCGCAAAAATCTCTCTTGACCCAATTAAAGAATGAAAAGGTTGATAGTTTAATCATAACCGAAGACCTTAAAGACCAAAAAGAATTAATTCAAAAACTTTATCAATGCCTTCCTTTAAGGATAACTATTTGGGACACTAGCCAAGCTTATGAAAAGATATTTTTAAAAATTCCCTTGGATGGATTAAATGAAAGTTGGTTTTTAAGAAATTTCAAAGAGGATGAAAAAAAAATTTATGAGAAGATAAAAAGAACAGGAGATATTGTTTTCGCTTTTTTAATTTTACTTTTGAGTTTTCTTTTTGGACTGCTTATTTCGGTTTTAATTAAATTAGAAGACCGAGGTCCAATTTTTTATAAACAAAAAAGAATAGGCAAAGATGGAAAGATTTTTTTGGCTTGGAAATTTCGCTCTATGCGGCCCGGCGCCGAAAAGAAACTCGGCATCCAAAAAGAAAACCATCGGCTAACCAAAATTGGCAAGTTCATTAGAAGAACTCACTTAGATGAACTTCCTCAACTTTTCAATATCTTAAAAGGCGATATTTCTTTAGTGGGCCCTCGGCCGGAAAAATTAGAATTCTCCAGAACCTTAGAAAGAAAAATTCCTCATTATCGTTTGCGCCACATCATCAAGCCCGGATTGACCGGTTGGGCTCAAATTAAATTCAGATACGCTTATTCAATTAGCGATTTTCAGGAAAAATTCCAATACGACCTCTATTATATTAAGAATCGTTCTTTATTCTTGGACTTGGGAATTCTTCTAAAAACTCTTCTTTTCTTTTTTAAAAACAACGATTCAAAAGTTCAAAATTCAGACCAGTAGAATGCATTGAAATGATATTATTAGAAAATCTAATTTTTCAATTTTGGCGCAAAATAATTTTACAGAGTGTCGCTCTCTATTGGTTTAAGATTGAAATTATTGAGGAATAAATTATTGAAGTTCAGCCCCAATAAAGAATCTTAAAAAAAACTTGACAAGGCCTTATGATTTACTAAAATGTTTTTAGAGTTCAAATAATTTTATTTTTTTAAAAAAAATTATTTGAATAATAAAAATTTAATAAAGGACGAGAACAATAATATATTTGCTGTTTTACTTTCGACTGTCTGTTAATAAAACAAGACCATTTTAACTGGCCGTTAGTAAATTAACCGATTAGTTAAAGGAAAAAGGAGGTGATGATAATTATGAAACACTATAAAAGTCAATATAGTATTGTTTTTTCATAGTTAAGCACAACTGTAAAGAATTTTTATCATATTTTTAAAAAAATATGATAAAATTGGAAAGAATGAAAAAACAAGGGACCAGAGATTTCCGAAAGGAAATCTCACTAAAGGAAAAGAGTTTCGCTAAGGATTAATTAATCCTTAGCATTTTTTTTTACCGCGCTTTCGTCAACCAAACAACCGCTACTCCGGTAATTTTGAAGATTAAATCCGTTGCTTGGGTCATCGGTATGGCCATCAATATATTGACTATCTGTAAGCTAACGATACGTTAGTTGGTAATTTTAATTAGTTTTAAATCAATGTTT
>DYHM01000126.1 GCA_020724125.1 Patescibacteria group bacterium
CGAACATAACGACGAATTTCTTCTTTGGTTGTTCGGTCGCTGATGGTGGAAACATTTAAAAATTTGCCGCGACCCCGAGCACGGAGGCTCGGGGAAATCTTTAAGTTATATTATATCGCAAATCTTTACCCTTTGGGATGGTTTTTACCCCGCCCCAAGGGGCGGGGGCCGGCTCAAACCATATTTTGCCTGCCCGACTGAAATTTTACGAAGCAAAATTTGGGCGGAGTAAAAGAAAATTTTTATCATTTTATAAAGGTCGAAAATATTTGGCTTAACTAGCCTTGATTTACATAAACTTTATGATAGAAGAAAAGAACACTAAATTCTGTTCCAATTGTGGAGCAGAAATAGACATAAAAGCTAAGATATGCCCAAAGTGCGGAGTTGAACAGCCACTTATTCCAGAAAAAGTTTCGAACTGGTGGTATGTCTTAGTAATTTTTTTAGGAATTGTTGGTGGCATAATAGCCTGGGCTGTTAATAAAGACCGCAATCCTAAGAAAGCTATCCGTTTTCTTATTATTGGATTAGTCCTACCTGTAATCTACATAATAATAATAGGCATTTCTTCTTCAATCGTTTTAGTTTCATTAGGTGGAGCAAGAGAGAAGGCAAAAGACGCTAGGATAATGGCCGATATGAGTCAGCTTCGGTCAGTAATTGAAATTTATTATTATGATCGAGAAGAGGGTTTCACTGGAGTGAATTGTTTCTCGACCGAATTATCTTCCATTTGTAGTGATATAAAGAAATATGCGGGAGAAATACCAACCATCAAGTCATCTGCGGAAAATTATTGTCTTTATGTAAAACTTCCGAGTAAGGGATATTACTGTTTAAGTAATACCTCTTCCGGCCGCGGAACAACCATTTTCCCTGGAAAATCAGGATATTGTGATGGGATAACTTTTTCTTGTCCGTAAGAATACTAATTTCTTTTAAGATAGCAGATTGTTTTTTACTTTTCGGTTCTTAGAATAATCTGTCGCCAAAAAGAAAACCTTGAAATTATTAAAGTTCGCGGCGAGCCCGCGAGCGAGCCGAAACCCGTTCAGGCAGACGAATCTTTGCCGCCGCAGGCGGCAAAAAATGTTCGAACTATTTTCAGAATAGAGCACATAATAAAATCAAATATCAAAAATCAAAATGACATATCGAAATTTAAAATTGATAAATTTAAATCCAGTATTTTTATTGAAAATTGAAAATTGGATCATTGAAAATTTATTGAAAATTAGAAATTGAAAATTGAAAATTTTTTATCTTTGGTTTGCTTGCCCGGCCAAATTTTGTTTGCTTTATTGTTTATTCTTAATTTGTTGGTTATAAAAAGCGATAACAGAATAATATTTTGTTAAAGATAAACCAAACAAAAGATGGCCGGGCGAGATTTTTGGTCTTTGGTCTTTGATTTTTGATTATTTCCATTTTCTTTTAGTTTTAATGTGCCAATTTTCAATTTCAACAAATCTATCTGAAAGCAAATTGATGT
>DYHM01000127.1 GCA_020724125.1 Patescibacteria group bacterium
ACTCTATTCTGTCTTATACTACAGCATAAAATTAAATGCCGTTGTAAGGTTATCTTCTCAACTTTACTCCTAAAAACTGGGGGTGAAGAAAAAAATGTTTGCTCGGAAAGAACCAATAAAATCAACGTTTAATTTTATCCGAGAGTGTTCTTCCCTTCTAAAAAGAGAGGGTAGGGGGTGTGTCTCTTAGCTCATTTTTCTACCCGTAACTGACCCCATTGCATAAAGATACATTTTTTTATTGACACTATCTGCTTTAAAATGCTATATTAATATAGGAAATAGTCTTAAAAATTTAATTCTTCATAGCTCAAACGTAGGAGAATGTAATTTATGGATTCAGTGAAAAATCTTCGATTGATAATTTTAAGTTGCCTTTTGATTCTTGCATCTACCGCCTTTGTTATACAAATTGTCTTTCTTTGTAAGATATCGACAAAAAAGAGGGTAGGGGAGGGAGAGAAGAAATCATATATTGATTATTTAACGAGAGAAAAAGAAGAAGCGTCTACGAAAGAATTGAAACAACTCCTTTTTCCATCGAGAAATCGTCAGATTGAAGAGATAAAAATCTTGAAGGATAAGATTGCAAAATTGGACAATGAAAAGAAAAATCTTGAGAAAAGGTCTACAATATTATCAAAAAAAGATTCTCTTGCAAAAGCACAAATACAACAACAGGGTGAAGAACTTCAGAAAAAGATGACTGAGTGGTTACAGGAGAAGGAAAGGGTATCACAGCAACAGAAACATCTTGTTATAGAAAATACGCTTATTAAAAGTAAAGCAGGAGAAGCAGAAAATAGATTAACTGTCGAAGAGAATGAGAGTTTACACCTTCAGGAGGAGTTGTTGGCACTTCAGGGAAAAATGGTTTCATTAAAAAATGAAAAGGAAACTTCTGAAGAAGCTTCTGAAGAGGAGAAAAAAAGATTGAAAGAGACGGAAGAGACTCTTCGGGCAGAGTATCAACGTGTTTCAGATGAACTCGCGAAAGAACAAAATACTAAAAAGGCGTTGACAGAAGAGGTTGACAAGGTAGAACAGGAGATAACACAGTTGTTGGATGCTCAAGTTAATGAATCACAAAAAAGTATAGCCCAGGCTCGTGAAATTATAGACTTGATAAAAAGTCTCGGTGTATCTAAATATGAATCCAAGCGTCTCAAAAATGCCTCTAATTTATTGGACTTAGCCGAAAAAGCCGCTAACAAACAGGATTATGCCCGTAGTATATCATTAGCTAATGAGGCTATTAGTCAGGCACAGACAGCAGAAGAACTCTATTATGCGCAGAAAAATAAAGATAAGTCAGCCCTTCTCGAACGTTGCCTCCATTTACTCACCATCTGGGCATATTAATATCATTTTCGATTTTGGATTGCGGATTTTGGATTTTGGATTTTGGATTGCGGATTTTGGATTGCGGATTGCGGATTTGGTAACCAATTGAGTATTATTGAGTTTATAATATG
>DYHM01000128.1 GCA_020724125.1 Patescibacteria group bacterium
CGGCGCTCTTTGCGTGAAATGTTTTTTTGAACCTACTGAACGGTTACAAAAAATGTATCTTTTTCATGGGGGGTCTGAACTATAGCAATGATGTTATAGTTAATATTTGGATAAAGTTAAATAACTCAACATCTTTTCCTTGAACACAGATTCATCAAAATTTTTTATGTGTAACAACAACTTTGTTAGATATTTCTCCTTTATTGATTCGTATTGCTTTGACAGATAATTAAACCTGGATATTAATTCATTCTCATTATTAAATCTCAATTCATCAAATATCACTATTTCTTTTTGGCCGCCTGAATTATACACTAATGGTATACAACCTGCTGTAATAGCCTCAACTATAGAAATCCCAAAGTGTTCCTCTTCTTTTGTATGTATAAAAAATCTTGAAGTTTGAAGCAGTTTTTTCAACTCATTAAATGGTAGATTAGCACTAATAAAAACATTTTTGATATTAGCACTTCTCATTAGTACCTTTTTAAAATAGCTTTTATTGGTTATTTGGCCGCAAATATAAAAATCGTAATCTATATTAAGCGCTGCAAGGCTAATCTGTAATAATTGTTTTTTGTCGAAATCAAACCCCCCAAGACTTATCACCCTCTTCCTCTTTTTAAGTTTATTTTTGAAAGCCTGTATGTTAACTGGAGGATAAACTACATCAATTCTGGAGTTAGAAAAATATTTTCTTAAAACACCTTTGGTGAAATTTGAATTTGCACATAAAAAAACCTTATTTTCCCCTATATTTTTTTTCATAAACCAATTTAAAATTAATATCGGAGCAACATACATTTTTCTCAAAAAACTTGAAGACTTAAATTGTTTAGAATATTGGTCTAAATAATAAGGATAATGACAATACAGCAAATACTTCCCATAGTTTTTAATGCCGAATGGTACCTCGTAACCAAACATATTATAAACAAAATTATAACCCCTGATATCTTTTAAAAGTAAGTGAGCCAATATAATAAAATAGCTTCTTAATTTTAAGAAAAACTCTGGTACTGGCAAGATTCTTTTGAAGTTATATTTAATATGTTTATTAAAACGATTCAATACTAAACTTTTAGGATCTGAAAAAGCGTATATATCAGGGATTATTCCATTCTCGTTTAATGCTTCACATAATACGACTGCGGTATACTCCCCTCCTCGGCACATGTGAAAAAGAGGGGATAATATTGCTATTTTTTGCATAGTTTCAACCTTAAGGGATGATGATTGATATTGATAGATTGATTGATATTGATAGGAATTTTGATTTTAGAGCAATTCTTAAGAAATATCCCTTCCATGTTTTAAAGTCAACTAAAGGAGATTTTATCCTATCAATTTCCATTAATTTTGTAGTATATCTTATAAAGATGGGTCATGTCAAGAAAAATCTAATGTTAGCAGCAATTATCGGTGAAATTGGCATAGATAGTATTATCAAGGGTTTTAAAGAG
>DYHM01000023.1 GCA_020724125.1 Patescibacteria group bacterium
AATAAAAATCATTTAAAAAACTATCTTTTTCGTTTGAGTATTTTTAACCCTTAAACATTTCTAAAAAAATACTTGGAGGAATTTTTATTCCAGCGCTTGTCGCGGCTAATTTTTTTTTACCCTTTTTCTGTTTTTCTAAAAGT
Source organism: Patescibacteria group bacterium (assembly GCA_020724125.1). Lineage (GTDB taxonomy): Bacteria > Patescibacteriota > Minisyncoccia > Minisyncoccales > CG1-02-41-26 > DYHM01. Next base: position 144 of record DYHM01000023.1, read on the forward strand.
TTTCTTTTTCTGGTGTAATCACCGCCGTAAAGAGGGGCGATAACATCTTTTCTTTTGGCCTTGATTGTTTCTCTGGCAATAATTCTTCCCCCTGTTTCCACCTGAACAGGAACGCTAAAAAGTTGGCCGGGTAAAATTTCTTTTAATTTTTTAACAATCCTTGCTCCTTCAATATAAGCTTTTTCCCGGGGAACAATTCTTGCTAATGCGTCTTCTTTTTGACCAGCGATTAAAACATTGAGTTTAACTAAATCGCTCTTTTGAAAATCCAAAAATTCATAACTCAACGAAGCGTAACCCTGACTAACATTTTTTAAATTATTATAAAAACCGCTGATTAATTCTCGAAGCGGAACCTCATAAATTAAAAACGATTTTTCAGCGCCAAAAGATTCGGTTTTTTGATATTTTCCGTTTAGACCTTCGGTTAATTTCAAAACAGGTCCTAAATATTTAGCGGGAGTAATAATTTCTAATTTTATCCAGGGCTCAAAAATTTCTTTAATTAAATTAAAATCAGGGAATTGAACTGGCGAAGAAATAAAAAGTTCTTTATTATCTTTTTTAACAACTTTAAAAGAAACCGAAGGAGCAGTGATAAGTAATTCTAATCCATATTCTCGTTTTAATCTTTCAATTACGATTTCAGAATGAAGGGGTCCTAAAAAACCGCCGAGAAAACCGCGGCCGAAAGAAATCTCTGAGGGCTGAAAAACAAAAGAAGGGTCGTTTAATTTTAATTTTTCCAATGATTGTTTTAATAAATTATAATCATCGTTTCTTGCGGGATAAAGTCCGGCAAAAACCATTGGTTGAGGTTCTTGATAGCCAATCAAAGGATTAACCTTGTTTATTTTTATATCAATGGCTTTTGTTATAGTATCGCCAATTTTTATTTTCTCCGGTTCTTTAATTCCTGTGGCAATATAACCAATTTCGCCGGTTAAAAGTCCTTTTTGGGCCAAAAATTCCGGACCAAAATAACCAATTTCTTTTACCTGTCCCTCGGTTTGGGTTCTGATTAAATAAATTTTCTCTCCCAATTCCACCTTGCCTTCTATTACCCTGACATAAGCTCTTATTCCTTTATAAGCGTCGTAGCGAGAATCAAAAATTAAAGCTTTTAAGGGTTTTTCCGCCTCCTTTATTGGATTAGGAATTTTTTTAATAACCGACCATAAAAGTTGTTCGATATTTGTTCCATACTTAGCGGAAATTTTTAAAATCTTTGTTGGTTCAATCTCTAAAAGACGACTTAAATTATTTTCTGCTTCTTTAATTTGAGATGCGGAAGCGATATCAATTTTATTAATGACTGGAATAATAACCAAGTTTTGTTGTTTGGCTAATTCTAAATTAGATAAGGTTTGAGCCTGAATTCCCTTGAGGGCATCGACTAACAGAAGCGCTCCTTCAACCGCGGCTAAGGCTCGGGAAACTTCATAAGAGAAATCAATATGACCAGGAGTGTCTATTAGATTCAAAACAAATTCTTGTTTTGAATCTGGAATTTTCAATTTCCAATTTTCAATATCCAAATCATTTCGAGATTGAGGACACCAAAGCATTCGAACTGGCTGAAGTTTAATAGTTATTCCTTTTTCCTGTTCTAAATCCATCATATCTAAATATTGAGGATGAAATTTCTTTTTATCAACTGTTCCCGTCAATTCCAAAAAACGGTCAGCCAGGGTAGACTTACCGTGGTCAATATGAGAAATGATGCAAAAATTGCGAATTTGATTATTGTTCATTTTATTTTTATTAAATCTTATTCTTAACAAAAAACAAGATTGATTTTTTAAAATTTATCTCTAAAATAAAGTTAAAAAAGAAACCAGTTAAAAATTATTCAAATTAACCTAATTATTAATTTTGAATTTTAAATCAATTTTGAATTTGTTTGGAATTTAGGATTTTGAATTTTGAATTGTTATTTTGTATTGCTTGCCCGGCCAAATTTTGTTTACTTTATTGTTTGTTCTTAATTTGTTAGTTATAAAAAGTGATAACAAAATAATAATTTTTTTTGAAGATGAAACAAACAAAATTTAGGCGGGTGAGATATTTGAATTTTGAATTTTAATTATGGATAAATTTAAACAAATTGTTGAAAATTTAAAATCTTATCAACCAAAAAAAATTATTCTTTTTGGCAGTTCTGTCTTTGAAAAAGAAAACAAAGATAGCGATATTGATCTTTTAATAATCAAAAAATACCAAGAAAGACCACTACAAAAGAATTCCAGAAGCAAGAAGTTATTTGCATAATATAAATCAGGCCTTTGATATTTTAGTAATGACGCCTAAAGAAGTGAATAATAGATTGCGGCTCGGTGATTCTTTTATTCAAGATATTGTCAATAACGGCAAGGTTTTGTATGAAACAAAATAATTTTTAAAAATTAGCCAAAGAATGGTTTAATATTGGCGATAATGAATTTGGTTTTGCAAAATTAGGATTTGAAGATTTGGATACTTTTTATCCTCAAGTTTGCTTTCAATGTCAATAGGCAGCAGAAAAATACTTGAAAGGATTTTTAGTTTATAATCAAAAAAGGTTTCCCAAAATTCATGATTTAACTGAATTGACTAAACTTTGCGCTAAAATAGACAAAAGAATTTTTGAAATTTTTATCAAAAACCGATATTTTAAGTCAATATTATTTAATTTGCAGATATCCTTTAGAATATCGAGGGGGCGGACAAAAAAGAAGCAAAAGAAGCCTTGGAAATTGCAGAAGAAATTATAGGATTTATAATGTTGAAAATACCAAAAACCAAAAACAAAAAATCAAAAATAAAATAGAAACTAATGGAAACTAATGGAAATTTACGGAAATTTATTGCGTTTTTACAATCAGTTTCCATGAATTTCATGAACGAAGCGAATAAATTTCTATAAGTTTCAAATTTAATTTTGGATTTTGACATTTGGATTTAATTTTGATTTTTAATTTTTACATTTTGAATTTTAATTATGTCAGGACATAGCCATTGGAGCAGTATTAAACATAAAAAAGGATTGGAAGACGAAAAACGAGGGAAGATTTTTTCAAAATTGGCGCGGGTAATTTCAATAACGGCCCGAAAAGGAGCTAATCCCGAAGAAAACCCCCAATTAAGGCAGGCATTAGAAGAAGCCAAAAAATTTAATATGCCCAAAGAAAATATTCAGCGGGCAATCCAAAAAGGAATTGGTAAATTAGAAGGTGAAAAACTTGAAGAAATAATAGTGGAGGCCTTTGGTTCTCATGGTGTCGCTCTTATCATTGAGGGAATTACTGATAATAAAAAGCGTTCCTTAAGCGAAATTAAACAAATTTTACAGAAAGCCGGAGGGAAATTAGCTGAACCCAATTCCATTAAATGGATGTTTGAACGAAAAGGAATAATTGTTGTTACTCAAACTAAAGAAAAAGAACAATTAGAAATATTAGCCATTGAAGCGGGCGCCGAAGATACTCGCTGGAAAAATGGATCTTTGGAAATTTATACTAAACCGGAAGATCTGGAGAAAATCAAAAAATTTTTAGAAGACAAAAAAATTAAAATTGAATCTAGCTCTCTTGATTGGACGCCTAAGGAAGAAATTTCTTTAGAAGAAAAAGAAAAAACAGCCGTCCAAAAACTTTTTGAGACATTAGATGAAAACGACGCGGTCCAAAATATTTTTTCAAATTTAAAAATCTAATGACAATATTAGGCATTGACCCAGGCACAGCCATCACTGGCTTCGGGGTGGTAAAAGTATCAAAAAAAGGAAAAACAAAAAATAGTTTTAAATGTTTGGCTTACGGAACAATTCGAACCGATCCCCAATTTTCCGCTCCTCAACGGCTAAAAAAAATTTATCTTGAAGTTAATAAATTAATTAAAAAATATCAACCCCAAGTTTTAGCCATTGAAAATGTCTTTTTTTTTAAAAATCTAAAAACCGCTTTTCAGGTAAGCGAGGCAAAAGGAGTAATTCTCTTAACAACCGCCCAAAAAAAAATTTTAACAAAGGAATACACTCCCCTTCAAATCAAGATGAATGTTTGCGGTTATGGCCGGGCTTCTAAAAAACAAATTCAAAAAATGATTAAACCCATTTTTGGATTAAAAGAAGTTCCTTCTGATGACGCGGCTGACGCGCTCGGCGTTATTCTTTGTTATCTGAATTCAAATCGCATTATATTGATGTCAAATAAATAAAGGATTTAGAAAGGACACTTGTTTTCTAGAAGATATTAGCCGTAAACCAACTTAAACGAAAAACGAGATCGGTTAATATACATTTTGTTAAGCAATCAGTATAAACAGAATTTATACGGATTATTTCTGAAACTCCTAAAAAGCAAAAACTCAAAAATCCAATAATAATTTTCCTTGTAATTATCTGGTTTTGTTGTATACTTTCTTTCAGAAAAAAATAGATTTGTTTTTCATAAAAAATGAAAATTATTTAAGCATGGCTTTAAAATTTAAATCTTTAAAGAAAAATAATTTAGGAATGATATTAATGCCAAAAATTGGCGAAGTAATTGACGGAAAAGTTATTAATCAAGAAAGGAATTCTTTTTATATAGACCTTGGTTCTAAAGGAATTGGCATAATTTATGGAATAGAATTTCAAAAAGCCCATAATATCTTAAAAAACCTGAAACCAGACGAAACAGTCAGTGTTAAGATCTTGGATCTTGAAAATGAAAATGGTTATCGGGATTTGTCAGTAATAGCTGCTTCAAGGGAGACAATATGGGACGAATTAAAAAAAATAAAAGAAAAAAATGAAATTGTTGAGGCGAAAATTCTTAAACCCAAAAAAGGAGGATTATTAGTTGAAATTAAAGGTTCATTGGCTTTTTTGCCTTTTTCTTTACTATCTCCCAGTCACTATTCATCAGTGGAAAAAAATGATTTTGCTAAATTAACCGAAGTTCTCCAGGGATTGGCGGGTCAAGTTTTAAAAACCCGAATTATTGAATTAGACACAAAAAATAAAAGGATTATTGTTTCTGAAAAAGCGACTCTTTTAGAGGAAAAAACAAAAGAACGGGATAAAGAAAAAGAAAGAGAATTTTTTCAAAAGCATAAAGTCGGAGATTTCATCGAAGGGGAAATTAATAATTTGACTGGCTTTGGGGCAACGGTTGAGCTTGAAAATGGATTAATTGGTTTTCTCTATTCATTGGAAATTCCCAATGGAGAACAAAAAAGGCCTGATGAATTATTAAGTTTGGGTCAAAAAATAAAGGCTAAAATTATAAAAATCAACGAAAATAATCAAATATATCTCTCTCTAAAAGAAGTTAATTGATAATCAACAAAAAACTAAAAAATGGTTTTAAAACTTCTTAAAAATTTTTTTCTAATTATTCTCTTATTTCTAATTGTTTCGGGAATTTTTGCTTTATTTAATTCTCAAAAATTGCCAGAAAAAGAGATTCCTTTTAGTCAATTCATTGAAGATTTAAAACAAGGAAAGGTTCAAAAAATAGAAGTTTCCCTGGATGAGATTAGCAGTTTTTATAAATCCGGTCAGGTAATTTTAACTAGAAAAGAATCAGGAGTTTCTTTTTTTGAAGTTCTTAATAATTATGGATTAGAAAAGGAGAAGTTAAAGGATATTGAAATAAAAGTTAAAAAAGAAAAGTCAAACGTTTTTGTCTGGCTGATTCCTTTATTATCGCTTATTTTACCTATTTTGTTTTTAGGTTGGATTTTCTGGTCTATCTTTCAACAAGCCAAAAGCGGCCCTGGTCAGATTTTTAGTTTTCTTAAAGCGCCGACTAAATTGTTTGACGCTCAAAAAAGTGGAACAAAGATAACTTTTAAAGACATTGCCGGGATCGAAGAAGCCAAAGAAGAAATAAGAGAAATAGTTGATTTTTTAAAAAATCCAAAGAAATATCTACAAATGGGGGCTAAAATTCCGAGGGGAGTTTTGCTGGTTGGAGCGCCCGGGACAGGTAAGACTATGTTAGCAAAGGCTGTGGCCAATGAAGGTGGAGTTTTTTTCTTCTCAATTTCTGGTTCGGAATTTATTGAGCTCTTTGTGGGTGTGGGCGCTAGCAGGGTCCGGAATCTCTTCGACCAAGCCAGAAAGGCTGGTAAAGCGATAATTTTTATTGATGAGATTGATAGTATAGGCAAGGTGAGAAGTGTGGGCATTACTGGCGGACATGAAGAAAGAGAACAAACATTGAATCAAATTTTAGCAGAGATGGACGGAATTGGCCGGGAAGAAAATATCATTATTTTAGCTGCTACCAATCGTCCCGAACATCTTGACCCTGCTCTCTTGCGGCCTGGTCGTTTTGATCGTCGGATTGTTTTAGATTTACCGGATGTTAAAAGTCGAGAAGAAATTTTAAGAATTCATTGTCGGGAAAAACCATTGGCTTTGGATGTTAACCTAAAAGAAGTGACTGAGAGGACTCCGGGATTTTCAGGCGCGGATTTGGCTAATGTGGTTAATGAAGCAGCGATTTTATCGGCTCGAAAAAATAAGCAGCAGGTTTTCCAGATAGAATTTTTAGAGGCAATTGAAAAAGTTTTATTAGGGCCTGAAAGAAAATCGCATATTTTATCAAAAAAAGAAAAAGAAATTACTGCTTACCATGAAGTAGGTCATGCCTTGGTTTCTTCTTTTTTGCCCAAAGTTGACCCAGTAAGAAAAATTTCAATTGTAAGCCGAGGATTGGCTGTTGCCGGTTATACGCTTAAAGCGCCAATCGAAGAAAGAAGAATAAAAACAAAATCAGAGCTTTTAGCTGAAATGGCCGCTTTATTGGGCGGTTATTGCGCCGAAAGATTAAAATTCGGAGAGATAAGCACCGGAGCGGTTAATGATTTAGAAAGAGTCGCTCAATTAGCTAGAAAATTAACAAAAGAGTATGGGATGTCTTCGTTGGGACCAATTGCTTTTGGAGAGAGAGAGGAATCATTTTTTTTAGGAAGAGAATTTGGAGAATATAAAAATTATTCAGAGAAAATAGCCATTGAGATTGATAAAGAGGTTTCGAAATTTATAAAAAACGCCGAGAGAACAGCTCAAAAAATTTTAACCCAAAGAAAAAACTTGTTAGAAAAAATTGCCAAAGTTTTAATTGAGAAAGAAACCATTGAAAAAGAAGAGTTTGAAAGATTGATCGGGAAAAAGAAAAAATTTCAAAATCTCTGACGCGCAGAACATTCATTCAACGCGCCTTGTTAAAAAAAGAGAAATTAATTAAAACAAAAATCCCGGCGCGGGCAGGTTTTTAAAAGAATCGTCGCAGGCGACCCTATGGAACGGGTAGCGGCGAGGGAATGCGCCCGTAGTTCAGTGGTAGAACAATTGTCTTATAAACAATAGGTAGATGGTTCGATTCCATCCGGGCGCACCATTTCGGAAATAGCAAGCCAGAGGAAACCGCCGAGCGAAGCGAGGCGGCCAATAAATCGTTGACTTTTACTGAATGCTCTATATTGAAAATAGTTCGAACGCATTTCGCCGCCGAAGGCGGCGAAAACAAGCCCCTGTGATTTTGCGGCTCGCCCGCAAGCGGGCTCGCCGCGTTCTTTTATAAAAACTGCCGAAGAACCCGTAAAAAATATCGGCTCGAACCACATTTTGTAAAAGAAAATTTTTATTATCATTTTTAACATAAAAGGATATGAAAAAATTAAAAATTGCATTTTTTGAAGTTGAATCTTGGGAAATAGACTATCTAAAATCTCAACTAAAGGGATTGAATTTAATTTTTTTTAAAGATAAATTGACCCCGCAAAATTTAAAAAAAATTTCAGACATTAATGTCTTATCTCCCTTTATTTATTCCACGATAGATAAAAAGAATATCAACTCTTTAAAATTTCTAAGGTACATTGCCACTCGCTCAACTGGTTTTGATCACATTGATTTAAAAACTTGCAAACATCAAGATATTTTAGTTTCAAATGTTCCCACTTATGGAGAAAACACCGTGGCTGAACATACTTTTGCTTTAATTTTAGCCCTATCAAGAAAAATTTGTTTTTCCTGGGAAAGAACCAGACTGGGAAATTTTTCTTTGGAAAATTTAAGGGGTTTCGATCTGAAAGGAAAATTTTTAGGGGTAGTCGGCGTTGGTAATATCGGACGGCACGTAATTAGAATTGCAAAAGGACTCAAAATGAATATTTTAGCTTTTGATATTAAAAAAGATCAAAAATTTGCTAAAAAAATTGGCTTCAAATATGTCTCCCTGGATTATTTGTTTAAGAATTCTGACATTATCACGCTTCACGCGCCATATAATAGGGCAACCCATCATTTGATAAATTTAAAAACTCTAAAATTATTTAAGAAAGGATGTTATTTAATTAATACAGCTAGGGGTGGGATTTGCGACACTACAGCTTTATTGCGTGGTTTAAAGCAAGGAATTTTTACCGGATTGGGTCTAGATGTTTTGGAAGAAGAAAGTTTTATCAGAGAAGAAAGAGAGCTTTTAACTTCGTCCTTCAAGAAGACTTGTGATTTGAAAACAGTACTTGAAAATCATATTTTAATCAATCAGCCAAACGTAATTATCACCCCCCATAACGCTTTTAATAGCAAAGAAGCACTAACGAGAATTTTAGACACAACAATTGAAAATATTAAAGCATTTATAAAGAACAAACCAATTAATTTAGTAAAATACAGATAAAGATAAAGAATTTGCCGCCAAACCCCAGTAGTAGAAGCTTCGCTTCACTATGGGGCAGGGAAAAATTTGAAATTATCAAAGAACGCGGCGAGCCGCAAAATCAGGCTGGCTTGTTTTCGCCGCCTTCGGCGGCGAAATGCGTTCGAACTATTTTCAATATAGAGCACCGGTTGGGGTTTGGGTCCTTGCGGCGCTGGAATGGGTTGGTGAAGAGGTCGAGGCCGAGGATTTGGTCGCGGTTTTGGTTGGAGAATATTTTGGGGTTATGGTCCATGGGGTTATCTTTATCAACCCACAATAACTAAGAAAGAAAAAAAAGAAATATTAGAAGATGAGGTGGCAGCTTTGGAAGAAGAACTCAAAGTCATTAAAGCCCGGCTTTCCGAACTCAAAGGACAAAAATCAAAAATTAAATAGAGAATAAAATGAAAATAGCAATAAGTTCAACCGGGAAAAAGCTTACGACGGGAAAAAGCTTACGGACAATGTTAACGAGGTATTTGCCAGATGCCCTTATTTTGTCATTGCCGAAATTGAAAATGAGAAAATTCAAAGAGTTGAAATAATAGAAAACAAAAGCGCAAATCAGTTTGGTCAGACAGGCATTTCGGTCGTCCAATTAATGGCAGAGAAAAATGTTAATGCTGTGATTACAAAAAATATCGGACCGAGAACTTTAGAGGTGTTAAATCAATTTAATATCGCGATTTATTATGGTGAAGGTTATTAAACTACCCCGCCGACGGAGCGGCGGGGATTTTCCCCATAATGCTCTGTCG
>DYHM01000129.1 GCA_020724125.1 Patescibacteria group bacterium
TAAAGTGAGCAAAAAAACTTGTTGACAAAAAGATTGGATTGGTTTAAACTTTGTGCAGTAGAATACACAAAGTTGTATGTTTTCGGTCAGTTCATTTCGTCCCTCTTAGCTTACATATTTGCAAATGTAAGGGGGGTCGCTTGAAGGTGTGGGATTTATATGGAAAGTTTCTTAATTAAACAAATACTTTTAGAACAAAAAGAAGAGATTAAAGAAATCTTTAAAGAAAAGATTATTGCTCGGGAGATTGAACCAAAAATAAAGGAACTCCTTGAGACATCTTTGATTAAAGTGATTATGGGTGTAAGAAGGTGTGGCAAATCTACTTTAGCTCATCAATTACTAAAAGATAAAATTTATGGCTATGTTAATTTCGATGATGAAAGATTAATTGGGATAAAATCCAAAGACCTTAATGATTTTTTGGAGATTTTAAAAGAGATAGAGCCTGATGTTAAGTATCTTTTATTAGATGAGGTGCAAAATGTTGAAGGATGGGAGTTGTTTGTCAATCGTCTAAAAAGAAAAGGCTATAACCTTGTTATCTCTGGAAGCAACTCAAAACTTCTAAGCAAAGAATTAGCGACACATTTAACAGGAAGGCATTTTAATATCGAGCTTTACCCATTTTCTTTTAGAGAGTTTTTGGACTACAAAGGTATCATTGTCAACGAAGAAAACTTTTATATTACAGAAAAAAGAGCAGAAATAAAAAGGGTTCTTCAGGAGTATCTAAAAAAAGGGGGTATGCCTGAAGTCCTTAAAATTGAGGCTAATCAAAGGTATTTAAGAGAACTCTTTGACAGGATAATTACTAAAGATATTATTTTAAGATACAACATTAAATATGTGAGAGACTTAAAAGAGATAGCTTTATACGCCATTTCTAACTTTGCCTTAAAATTTACTTATCATAAGGTTAGAAATATATTTGAGATAAAAAGTATTCATACCATTAAAAATTACCTCCAATTTTTAGAAGAGGCTTATTTAGTATTTCAACTCAATCCCTTTTCTTTCAAACTAAAAGAGCAAATAAATCAGCCAAGAAAAATTTATTGTATAGACCCCGGTTTGATAAATTCTCTTATTCCTAAAACCACAGTTGATTATGGTAAATTAATGGAAAATTTGGTATTTTTAGAATTAAAGAATCAAGGTAAAGAGATTTACTTTTATTCACAGGCCAATTATGAGATAGATTTTTTGATAAGAGAAGGTCTGGAAATAAAACAGTTGATTCAGTCCTGTTTTTCGATAGCAGATGAGAATACAAAAAAGAGAGAAATAAAAGCCTTATTGAAGGCTTCAAAGGGATTAAAATGTAATGACTTAATTATAATTACCTGGGATGAAGAGGGAGAGGAGGAGATAGATTCTAAGAGGATAAATATTATCCCGTTATGGAAATGGCTAATCTTAAATTAAAGGAAACCT
>DYHM01000024.1 GCA_020724125.1 Patescibacteria group bacterium
CATCTTTAGTATATCATAAATTTTTCAAAAACAAACAAAAAATTTTTGATTATAAAATCCCAACCGCGTGCCCCCAAGGCGCCGGGGTTTTAAAAACAATAAAAATAAAATAACACCTATTGTGTCCAATTGTGCCCAATTGTATCCAATAAGTGTTATCAGGTAGTTATTAAACTAGGAGCGTTTAAACTAGGAGCGTTGCGCTTTCTCCGTCTTCTGCGATAACGAAGTTATCGAAAAGCCCGGGAAAGAGTTTTTGAAATTGAACAAGAAGATCTATCATCGCTCCTCGTATTTCCCATTGAGCATGGATAGCACATCTCATTTTAAAGATGTGACGCCACTCTTCCAATGAACAGGAAATAACGATTTCAGAACAAACAGCATTTGGCAACAGAAAACGAGCGTCTTCATTTACTTTTGCCTTGTTCGTTTCTTTAGTATTTTGTTCTTTAGCATTTCGCAATAATTTTTGCAGTTCTTTGTACCACCGGTCAATCTCACGGAGTTTCTCTTCATACCATCCTATTAATCTTCTGTCACATACCGTAGTGGGTATTACAAAGTAATCGTCGTCAAAAAAACCACTTTCATCGCAATATCTTTGAGATTCTTGCGAAACTGCCGTTAGCCGATGTCGAACTAATTGATGCGTAAATGCTCGTGAACAACCCCTGAATCTAACACATACCCACCAGTGTTTTAACTGAAGGTCAGTGTTATTTTTAAAGATCTCTTCTTTTGGGGCAAAATCAATCGTAAAAGCAGTCTTGCTTGAACTATGGTAATTTTCGACGAGATGACCTAAATTTGTTAAATCTTCAAACAAAATCGCCCATATTTTATTTTTTATAAGCATTTCAAAAAGAATGCTTTTTATTACCCTATCCTTAAAGATTTCGTTCTTTTTGCGAAAGTAATCGCGGAACATTCGGACGTTTCCGCTTAAAAGAAAATTATCCTGACCATTTAATTGACTAACCTGAAAAAGGTTATTATCTAATAAAATCGCAAGAAGATTTTCTGGTGAAACCGTAATTAGAAGTGACAACCAAGAGTGTTCTATAACACTTTCGTGCCCTGTCCTTAAAACAGTTTCCGTAAATTTTCCAGCAGAATCATCTGTTATTCTCTTGTAAGACTTATAACAAGTTCTGCCCGCCAGTTCAATTAATTGAATTGGGTTTAGATTTGTTCCCTTTAATCCATTGCCCTTAACATACCCTAAAATTTCTACTTTTCTTTCCATTTTTTATACCTCCTCTGCCTTCCCGTTTTATTCTTGGTCAGACAGATAACTCTTTTTAAATTTTCAATAATTTTTTAAAAAGAATTATCTGCCGCCAAGAATTATTTTAAAAGAACTATCATTAGTCAACAGTTTATCATATCTTCCAAAAAAGTCAAATTTTAAACAATATTTTTCCGTATCAACCGAATTTAAATTGAAATTACAAATCTAAAGCGGCTTGGGTTTTGTTTTGATTTTCGGCTTTAACTTCCTTTTCAATTTTTTCTTTAAATTTTAGCCAGTTTACCTCTTCTCTGTCTGTCAGGTCGCAGATTTCTCTAAATTGACAATAACTACACTGCCAATTCTTAGGATAATCAGGAAGGACTAATGGCACTGTATTGGACTCAATTTTTTTTTGAATAACCTTAAAATTATCTAATAACCGTTGACAAATTTCAGGATTATATTCTACTATAAATTCTTTAAACTCTTGTTGGTCCTTATCAATATAAAGAATTATTCCTTTTTTAATTTGAAAAAAATGAAGATAAAGTTGAATTTGATAATAATTCTCTTCTTTTGGCCCTGTCATGCTTTTAAAAACAGAACTGTTTATGCTTTTAATATCTAAAACATAGTTTTCATTCTTTATACAGAGAATGGCGTCAGCTCGACCGCTAACTATTTCTTGGGCTGGAATAGGGATTTCAGTAGTGACGCCGATTTTAAGCCGATATAAGATATTAAAGATATTTCTATGAAATTGTTCGCCGTGGTCAAAAATTCTTAAAATCCGGGGTTCTAATTTTTTTCGAGGCGCATTTTTAAATTTAAAAAAAATTGCCCGATTGCATTTGCCGGCGTCAGTAATATAAAAACGTTCCTGATTTTTATCTCGTTGTTGGTCTAAATAAAATTTATCAATAAGTTCTTTAAGCATAAATCAACGAATAACGAAAGCATAAATCAACGAATAACGAATCGGTTGCGAATTTACGAATATTTAAAAATCAACGAATAACGAATTGGTTGCGAATTTACGAATATTTAAATGAAGATTTAAATGAAGATTTAAGGGAAATTAATTAATCTTTTAAAAATAACTCCTTGATTACCAAAATTTATCAGAATGGCAAGTTTTAATTTGCTTATTTTTAAATATTCCATTACCTGATCTATGTGTGTCTTAGAAAATCGTTGACCTTTTTTTATTTCTACTACAATTTTATTTTCTACTAAAAAGTCTGCAAAATTTTTTCCAATAATTTTTCCTTTATAATCCAATGGAAAATTCACCTGTTGAGAAAATTTTAATCCTTTTTCCCAAAATGCTTCTGAAAGCGCTTTCTGATAATATTTTTCATAATGTCCACTTCCTAATGAATTATAAACATTAAAAGCGCATCCAATAATATCATAACTTAAATCCGGATAAAGAATATCTTTTCTTTTTAACTTATTTTTCATTTTTTATTCACTTATTCGTTATTCGTTGATTTGTTTATTCGCTTATTCGTAATAAATTCGTTATTCGTTGACCACTGCGGAGCGCTACTTTACCTCTTTGACCACTGCGGAGCGCTACTTTACCTCTTACTCCACTGAGGCGCGCGCCGGGCTCTTTTGAGTCCGAATTTTTTTCTTTCTCGTTCGCGAGGATCTCTGGTTAAAAATCCTAAATCTTTTAATTTTTTTCTCAAAGAAGAATCAAATAAAACTATGGCTCGGGCTATCCCATGACGGCAGGCCTCGGACTGACTAGACACTCCCCCGCCCTTAACCTTAACAGAAACCCCGAATTTCCCTAAAAATTTTAACTCTTTTAAAGGCGCTTCAATTGTTTTTTGCCAAGAAAAAAGAGAAAAATATTCTTTATAGGGTTTATTGTTGATTATAATATCTTTAAAATCAGAATAAGGAAAAAGCCGAACCCGCGCAGAACTTGTTTTTCTTCGACCAATAGCCTCTATAAATTTTTGACTTTCTTTTTTAACGCTTTCTTTTTTAACAATTGACGTTTTTTCTTGCTCTGTTATTTTGCGTTTTGTTATTTTGTCTTGCCTTATTTTTTTCTTTTTTCCTTTTTCTTTCTTTTCTTCTCTTTTTTTTATTTTTTTTATTTTAGTTGTTTTTTTAACCACTGTTTTTGGCATAAATTTATAAATTTATTTTTATTCAACTATTAATCTTTTAATCTGTTTTGGTCTTAATTTATTTTTGGGTAACATTCCTAAAACTGCTTTTTTTAAAACCTCCGATGGTCTTTGTTTTAAAAGTTCTTTTAATGATTTTTTTTTTAAGCCGCCGGGATAACCACTATGATGGTAATATATTTTTTGCTCCATTTTTCTGCCAGTGAATTTAATTTTATCAATGTTTTTAACAACGACGAAATCACCCTTGTCTTGATATGGTAAAAAATCCGATTTTTGTTTACCAGATAATAAAATCGCAAGTTTAACCGCCAATCTTCCCAGGGTCTTGCCGCTGGCATCGATAATGTGGGTTTCTCTTATAGCATCGCTTGGATTGATTTTTTTTATCATAGACAAGTAAGTTTAAAATTCGAATAGAAATTGAAAGTTTAGTTTAGTTAACTTTTAACTTTGAACTTTGAACTTTGAACTTATTTCACCAGCTCAATTATTGCCATTTTAACCCCATCGCTCTTTCTTGGTCCTAATTTGAAAATTCGAGTATATCCGCCTGGTCTTTTTTTATATCTTGGGGCGATATCTTTTATTAATTTTCTAACAATATCTTTAGAAAAAAATCTTAAAAGATATCTTTGAGCGGCTAAATCCTTTTTTTTGGCTCGGGTAATGTATTTTTCAACAAAAATCTTCAATTCCTTTGCCTTAGATTCGGTTGTCTTAATTTTTTCTTTTAAATAAAAATTTCTGGCTAAACCTTTAAAAAGAGCCTTTCTTTGGGCAGCGGGTCGAGAAAATTTTCTTCCCTTTTTTAATTTTCGCATAATACAATTATTTTTGACTTTTGACCTTCTTTTTGGTTTCTTTTAGTTTCTTGGTTTCTTTTGGTTTCTTTGATTTTTTAGTTTTTCCGCTTTTTTCTTTTTTTTCCGCTTTTTTTCTTTTTTTTATTTCTAATTTAGGAAGTTCTAATTTAATAAAAAGAGAAAAATGTTCAATCAAGATATTGGCGGCCCTGACAAATGTTTCTTCGGGCGAGACAGTGCCGTCAGTTTCAATTTCTACCTTCAACTTTTCAAAATCTGTCCTTTTCCCAACTATTACATTTTCTATTATAAAATTTACTTTTCTTACGGGCGTGAAAATAGCATCCAAAAATAAAGCTTCCACCTCCAATTCTTTTTTTTCTCGTTCTTCAGCGGGTGAATAACCAATGCCCTTTTCAACTTTAGCTTCTAAAATTAGAGAGGCTTTTTTATCTGTCAGGGTAGCAATGTGAGTTTCAGGATTAACGATTTCAATCTGAGGATTTAATTTAAAGTCTTTAGCCTGAATTTTCTTTTCTCCTTTTACTTCTAAGGTCAAAACCTGAGGTTCGTCGGTAAAAAGTTTTAATCTTATTTTTTTCAAATTAAGCAAAATTATAAGAATATCTTCTAAAACCCCGGGCAAGGTAGAAAATTCATGACTTACTCCTTCTATCTTAACTTCTGTGATGGCCGCTCCTTCCAAAGAAGAAAGAAGAACTCGGCGCAAGCTGTTGCCGATGGTAATTCCATAATTAGGATATAAAGGAGAAATTTCAAAAATGGCTTTATTGTTTTCTTTTTGAATAATTTTTGGGAGTTCAGGTAATGGAATCATATTTTTTTATTTGTTTAAAATTTGTTTTTTAAAATTTGGGGGTAAAGTTGGCCTCGTAAGGAATTATCTTGAATAATACTCGAAAACCGCTGAAATTTCCACTGGAACATTTGCCTCTTCTAATAAAGGTTCGCCAATTATCTCAGCTTCCATCTTTTCTTTATCCAGTTTTAACCACGAAGACGGCTGGGTTTTTTGGGCAGCTACTAAAACTATCTCTTTGTAAAGTTTCTTTTTCTTGTTTGATTCTTTCAGGGAAATTACTTCGCCCTTTTTTGTTTCATAAGAAGGGATATTAACTGGTTTCCTGTTTATTAGAAAAAAACTATGACCTACCAACTGTCGAGCCTGAGCTCGAGATGAAGCAAGGTTTAATCTAAAAATTACATTATCCAATCTTTTTTCTATTTTTTTAACTAACTCTAAACTAGCATCTTTTAATCCCCTTCTTTTTTTTAGAATCTGACAGACATATTTTTTAAATTGTCTTTCCGAAAGATTGTAAAATTCTTTCATTTTCTGTTTTTCCCATAATTCTTTTTTATATTCAGAAATTTTCTTGCCTCTTATTTTTTGTTTTTTAGCTCCGGGTGAATATGATTTTCTAATAAAAGGACATTTTAACGAAAGACACTTTTCGCCCTTTAATAACAATTTTTGATATAATCGCCGACAGATTTTACAGCTACTCTCTTTTACCATAAATAATTTTTTATGAAATTCACCTAAACTCGACGCGCCTTTGGCGGTCGACAACCGTTATGCGGAATAGGAGTAATGTCAGTGATGCTTTCTATTTCTAATCCTTGGTTCGCTAATGTTTTTAAGGCAGCTGCTCGGCCTCCCCCAATTCCTTTGATAAAAACATCGACTTTTTTAATTTTTAACTTATTACAGATATTGACAATGGCTTCAGCCACCTTTGAGCCAGCGTAGGCGGTTCCTTTTTTCGTTCCTTTAAAACCAATATTACCAGCCGAACGCCAAAACAAAACATTGCCAAGTTCATCGGTAAAAGTAATCAAGGTATTATTATAACTTAAAGAAATATAAATTCTTCCCTTTTGTCCCTCTTTAAAGGATTCAAAAGAAATTTCCTTTTTTAATTTTTGTTCAATTTTCTCTTTTTCCCCTAAAAGTTCTTTTTCGGTTTTTTTAATAACACGTTTTTTACCCATAATATTCCTAAATTCTTGAAATTTATAGAAATTTACTTCGCGAAATTAGTTGAAATTTATTGTTTCAATTAATTTAAATGAATTTCTATAAATTTCTATTAATTTTTATTGTTTTATCTTACTTTGGCGCTGGCGCCGCCTTTCTGCCAGAACTAACTGTTTTTCTAACATTTCCTCTTCTCGTTCTGGTGTTTTTTCTGGTTTTCTGACCCCTTACCGGTAAACCCTTTAAATGACGCAGTCCCCGCCAGCATTTAATTTCTTTTAATCGTTTAATATTTCCTAAAATTTCTCGTTTTAATTCTCCTTCTATTTTATACCTACCTTCAATAATCTTCCTTAAATCAGAAACTTCTCTTTCTTGGAGGTCTTTAATTTTTTTCGTCGAATCAATATTTGTTTCTTTTAAAATTTTCAAAGCTAAAGGTTTTCCTATTCCATAAATATAGGATAAAGCAATTGGTATTTCTTTTTGTTCGGGAATATTTACTCCCGCTATTCTAATAGTCATAAATAAATAAAAATAATAAAAAAAATCATTTCCCTTGCCTTTGTTTGTGCTTGGGATTTTGACAAATTACATAAATCCTTTTTTTTCGTCTCGCTATTTTACATTTTTGACAAATTTTTTTTACCGATGGTCGAACCTTCATAAAATAAGTTCAAATTCTAAAACTCAAATCTTAAAGTTTCTCATTTCAAGGTTTTTTGAAGTTAAATTTAATTCAGTTTTGAGTTATTTAATTCAGTTTTGAATTTTTGAATTCTGGATTTTAAAATTACCTGTCCCCTACCCCGCTTGTTTGTGTTTCGGGGCTGAATCAAATTAGATTTAAAAGTTTGGATTTTTAGTTTTGACTTTTATCTTTTAACCTAAGATATTATAAGATATTAGTTGAATTTTTCCGAAATTTATTAAAACTCAACTTTAATTCTTATTTCAAACGATAAACTATTCTTCCCCTCTCTTTATCGTAAGGAGTAAATTCCACTATAACATTTTCCCCCGGTAAAACCTTAATTCGGTATCGTTTCATCTTTCCTCCTAAATAAGCCAGGGCTTCTTTTCCTGATTCTAATTTTACCCTAAACAAAAGACCCGGTAAAACCTCGATAATTTGACCTCTTTCTTTTATTATTTCTTTTTCTTTTTTCATTATCTTTTAATCCAGAATAGCAAACCTAAAAAAAAAGTCAAGACAAAATTCTCTTGATAAACTCTATTTGAATGGGACTAAATTATTTAGAAACAAAAGGAACGAAGGCAAAGCCGGGAAAAATTTGCTCCTCAAATTGATTTTCTTCTTTTTTGATTAACAAATGGATTGCGTCTTCAACGGGCAAAACCATTCGGCCATTGACTTTCAATTGCTCTTTCCACGCTGCTGGAATTTCTTGACTGGCTGCCGCAGAAATAATTTTATCAAACGGCGCATAGTTTGGTAAACCATTAATCGCGTTAAGACAATAAAAATGAGTGATTCCTTTTTGAATAAAATTATATTGAGAAATATTTTTTTCTCCAAATTCTTTTAATTCAGGAATAAGCTCTATAGCGAAGACTTTGCCTTTTTCTCTTACTATTTGAGACAAAAGGGCTGTTTGCCAACCAGAGCCGGCGCCAATATCCAAAATTTTATCCCCCTTTTTGGGCTGTAAAAGTTCAAGCATAAAAGCCACGGTCAGGGGTTGGGAAATGGTTTGACCCTGACCGATATAAAGAGGAACATTAAGATATGCTTCGTCTTTTAATTCTACCGGCACAAAATCCCGACGATCAATTTTTTGAAAAGCTTCAATAATATCAGGGGTCTTTAGATATCCTTCATCAATCAATTCTTTTATCAATTCTTTCATTCCTTCTGAGATTTTTTGGGGTTGAATTTCCATTTTTTTGATAGAAAATTAAATCTAAGAATTTTATTTTATCAATATTTTAAATAAAATTCAAACACGGTATCCTATTTTTGCCATTGTTGATGAAGCGGCTTTAAGGGGAAAAAAAGAAGACTATCCAGTGCCTTCACCAGCTTTAAAGGTCGCTAAAATTTTTTGTCGGGAAGCGATAAAATTTGGCGAGAAAAATTACCAAAAATTTTCCTTTGAAGAAATAAAAAAAACCTTTAAATTTGCTAATAGAAAAATAAAAGAATTTAATAAAAAAAAATTAAAAAAGAAAGGAAAAGTTTTAATTATTGGGATGTTGATTTTTATCATTGCGCAGCTGCTTTTGGTTTAATTAATGATAAAAAACTCTATTAGGGAACAATTGATAATTCGGAAATTTTTGTTTATGCTCAAAAAGGAAATTTGAAGTTTCAGTCAACGCCGGCAAATTATTATCAAAGAGCAGAATCTTGGGATAAAGAACTTTCTCGATTCAAAGAGAACTTTTTTGATTCAAAGAAGGAGGTAAAAAATGTTAAGTTATTTTAGTTTAGCTTCAATAAAAATATTAAGAGAAGCAGTAATAGAAACAAAAAAAGGGACAAAAAAAGGAGAGGGAGAAAAAAGGGAAGAAGTAAATGTGTATACGTATACCCATATCATCTGCTTTTAGTAATACTAAAAGCAGTACAAGTTTTAGTAATACTAAAAGCAGTACAAGAAAGAAAAAGGATAGCTGTAAGAGAAGTAATAAATTATTTTGGCGGCCCCGAAACTCTACTTCTTGTTTTAAAAGAAGACAAATGGAAAAAACTATTCAAAAAAACAGATAAGTGTCCCGAAAAAACAAAGAAAACAATCTTTAGTTTTAGTTCAGAGTTGCGGGAAATATTGAAGTTCGCTTTTAAAATAAAAGAAAAAGATGGAAGAAAAGAAGATAAATTAACAACAGATTATCTTTTTCGTTCGTTTATGGAAAGTAATAGGTTCTCAGGGTTTTTTCAAGAAATTGAAGAAAGAACAGGAATAACAATCAGAGAAATTGAAGAAAAAATTAAGAAGTCAGAAATAGGGGGGATATCTTGGAAATTTAAGGACCAGAGAAATAGTAAAAACAAACCGCTTTCTAAAAGAGATAGTCACTCATAGTTTCGCCCTTACAGGAGAACCTTCCTCTATAAAACAAATAAAAGAATGCATGGAACGTCGCCATTGTCTGTCTTAAAGTATTAAAAAAAGTCGAAGTTTTATTTTATAACTTTTTTACTTAAAAAATTAAATTAAGTTTAAAAAAAAATAAATTAAGTTTAAAAATTAAACAGAGACTTTTTTATTTTTAAGCAA
>DYHM01000130.1 GCA_020724125.1 Patescibacteria group bacterium
ATTCTTTGCGTTTTCCTCTCGGCGCTCTTTGCGTGAAATGTTTTTTTGAACTACCGCGAACGGTTACAAAAAATTTATCTTTTTCATGGGGGGTCTGAACTATTACAATATAAGAAGCTAAATTATACCAAAAACAGCAATTATCGGTGAAATTGGTATAGATAAGTATTATCAAGGGTTTTAAAGAGGGAGCGGAGAATATTTTCGTAAACATCCCATGCCTAATGCGTTGAAATTGAGTATGGGGTAAAAGTGAAAGTTGGCACATGTAGTGGACATTAGCCTGAATCCCTTGATTTTCCTGCGTTTTTTCACCGATAATTGCTGTACAAAAAAGCAATTGGTTTACAAAAAATTTTAACTTAAAAGGATTGATTGAAGGGTTCAAGGGTTCAAGTGTAAGTAGTTAAATGATTTTTTACCTGAATCTCTTAACTCCTGGATTTCTTCTCCCCTTCATTCAAATACTTGCAAACCATTTTTGTTTCAGTATAATAGCAAGTTAGCTTTATAATGGCAACTTTTTTACAGATAATACAAAATGGAAATACATTCCCAGAAAATTAGAATTAAATTGAATGCGTATGATCATAGACTTCTAGATCAGTCAACAAAAGATATAGTTGCTACAGCAAAACATACCGGGGCTAAAATTTCAGGACCAATACCTTTGCCTGTTGAAATAAATAGGTGGACGGTTCTGCGATCCCCACATGTAGATAAGAAATCGAGAGAGCAATTTGAAATAAGAACCCATAAACGATTGGTAGATATATTAGAACCTACAGTAGATACAATATCTGCATTGATGAAATTGGAGTTGCCTGCAGGTGTAGACGTAGAAATTAAAAGCCTCACCAAATAAGTTTTAAGTAAACAGAGGAGAATAGGAAAATATGGGGTGTATTCTTATGTTTTTTCAGGTTTTCTTGTTTTTCTGTGTCCCCATGTTTTCTCCTATTAAAAGGGTAGGATGAATATACGGGAACAAAGATAGTTTTCGGGGATTTTATATCAAAAAGCAATGGGTTTTGGGGAAGAGGAAATCTGTGCATAGTCCATAATAAAAATCAATTCCTTTTTAGACTATGGACTATTAAAAGAGTGTGAATTACTCAAAATCTTGGGGAATATTTACCACAGAGGCACGGAGAACACAGAGAAGAAAATAAAAACAGACTGTTTCTCTGTGTACTTTGTGTCTCCGTGGTTTTTTATCCATTAGTTTTTCCCCAATTTTATGAGTAGTTACAAAGAGTGGGAAACCCAATTTTGTTGGGGTATAGTTATAAATGAGGTAATAGTTCAGACCCCCCATGAAAAAGATAAATTTTTTGTAACCGTTCGTGGTGGTTCAAAAAAACATTTTACGCAAAGAGCGCCGAGAGGAAAACGCAAAGAATG
>DYHM01000025.1 GCA_020724125.1 Patescibacteria group bacterium
TTTGCATACGTTAAGCGCGTTTACACCTTAACGTATCGTTAGTCAATAAGTATTCTTAATAATGTCTTTTAAGTGTCTTTTAATTCTTGTATTTGTTTTTCATTTAATTTTGGATATTTCATTGTTTAGATTATATCATAAAAGTATAATTTTGGGATGTGATGTGAATATGCGACTCGGCTAAATCTTTTTGGAATGAGCATAATGATTATAAAGAAACAAAATTGGAAATTTTTTCTATAAAAAAATGGTCTAAGTTTTAATCTAACCTTTAATAGACCATTTATTTTTTTTTAATAGACCATTTATTTTCTCCTTACCTCATTAAATTTAAGAGTTCCAAGATTTGTTCATAAATTCCCATGCCATTTCCTGTTATTCTTTTAATCTTTAATTCTTTTTTCGGTTTATTAGTCTTATTTTTAAAAGGGCTACCTCCCAAGAATTGTGTCTCATGGTATTTGAGTTGTCCATTAAAGTCTTTCTGAAATGGCTGTGAAAAATTTTTTTTCTTAGACGAGATCTTTTTCTCCCACCATAATTACGTCGTGGCATTTTCAATCACCTCCACTTGTTATAATTTTAATTTAAAAAACCTCTTTAAAAATACCATATCAAAACCAAAAGTCAAACCCTTAATTAAAATTAATGATACGGCCATTGGTCCATCATTTTCAAAATTTTTGGCGGAGGATTATAAACTATCCGCAAATTTTTTACTAAATTATGGGTTATTATTTTTAAAGCCTTTTCTTTTATTTCTGTTTTTTCCATTCTTTTTTCAATATCTAATCCTAAAACTGCTTTTATGATATCATTGGGGGTAGCTAAGCCTGATTTTAAATCTTCGGGAATTTTGGGTTCTTGAGCTTTTAATTCTTCATCTTCTATTTCTCTTCCAAGTGAAATTCCCTTTTCCTTCCTCCATTCTTCTTGTTTTTTTAAACTGTCGTTTTTTATCTTTTTTAAAATAATTTTTTCCCCAGAGACTATTTCTTTTCCCAGAAATTCTGATTCTTCTCTTTTATCTTCTGGTTCTTTAAAAAGCCAAATTCCTGGTCCAATTTCAAGGTAATAGTTATCTTTAATTTCTTCTAAGGTCTCGGGTGTTTTTAAAATTATAAATTGTTTTAATTCCTCAATTTTGTTTTTTATAGCGATTAATTTTATAGCGATTAATTCTAATTCTTCTTTCGAAATTGCGCTTTCTTTTTCTTCTATTATTTTTTCTCCATTCATATTTTTTTAAGGTTTTATTATTGGGATTTTAATTTTTCACTTCTAAAAATTAACTTAGAAATAGAACCTTGATCATTCTATCCTTTTCATAGTGGGCGTATCCCGATTTGAACGGGAGACCTTTTCGATGTCAACGAAACGCTCTAACCAGCTGAGCTATACGCCCATATGTTTAATAATTTTGAATTTTTAATTTTAAAAAATTCAAAATTCAGAATTCATTCGAAATTCAAAATTCGAAATTTAAAACAAACGAGTTTTGGTTATTGGAATTTGGAATTTAGGATTTGCTTGCCTGCTAAAGTTTTGCGAAGCAAAATTTAGGCGGGTAAAGATTTAGGATTTAATTAGAAATTAGAAATTAGTCATTTATTCCTTTATATCTCTTTGCCGCATTTTTTACAAATCCTATTCTTTAATTTTTTACTGGTTTTCTCTGTTTTTATTATTTTAAATCCTACCTTCGTTGGCTTTTTACATTCCGGGCAAATTAGTTTCACATTAGCAATTGACACGGGAAATGGTATTTCAATTATCTGACCCTTTTCTTTTTCTCTTGTTGGTTTTTGGTGTTTTTTTTTCAGATTAACTCCATCAATTAAAACTTTTAACTCCCTTGGAAGTCCCTTTAAGACCTTTCCGGTCTTTCCTTTATCTTTGCCCTTTATTATTAAAACTTGATCATTTTTGCGAATTTTCATATCTTCTTAAATAACCTCTTTTGCGAGAGTAATAATTTTCTCAAATCTTTTTTCCTTTAATTCCCTTGGGATAGGACCTAAAATTCTATTTCCCTTTGGGGTTTTTTTGTCGTCCATTAAAATACAGCAAGCGTTTTCATCAAATCTAATATAAGAACCATCTTTTCTCCGATAAGGTTGTTTTTGCCTTACTATTACCGCCCTAACAACATCATGGGTTTTTACTTCTTTTCTTGGTTCCGCTTTTTTCACCGAAGCTACAATTAAATCGCCAATTTTAGCAAAACGTTTTCTTGTTCCTCCTAAAATATTAAAACACTCAACCACTTTCGCCCCAGTGTTGTCAACAACTTTTAATTTTGTTCCTCGTTGAATCATATTTACAAAAAGATAGATTACTAATGACCAATATAAATCAAAAATCCTAATTTTTAAATTCTAAGCAAATTCAAAGTTCTAAATTCTAAACAGACGAGTTTTGATTATTGGGATTTGGGATTTTGGATTTGTTTAGAATTTAGGATTTTGGATTTAGAATTTTAAATTGTCATTTTGATTTTTGCATTTTGCATTTTATTTAAGTTTTCTTTATTATTTTCCATTTTTTTTCTTTACTCAAAGGACGACATTCTTCAATTATCACTTTGTCTCCAATTTTAAACTCATTTTCCGGATTATGGGCTTTATATTTTTTAAATATCCTATATCTTTTCTTATATTTAGGATGTTCTTTTATTCGTTCAACTTTAACTACTGCTGTTTTTTGCATCTTATCCGAAACCAATATCCCTTTTAATTGTTTTTTTGACATAATTTTAAAAAATAATAAAAATTTTAAAATTTTGAATTTAATGTCGTTAATATCCTGGCTATATCTTTTTTTGTTTCCCTAATCTCCTTTACATTTTTTACCTTGCCGGCGATTAAGTCAAAGCGAAATCGCCGTAGGGCTTCTTGTTTTTCTCTTAAAAGAAAAAAAAGTTCCTCTTTTTTCACTCTTTTAAAGTCCTTAAGTTTTTCTTGTCTTTTCATATTTTTATCATATTTTTAGACCATTGAATAATTCGCGATTCGTCGTGATTCGCGATTCGTGATTCGTGAAAATTCGTATGATATTCGCGAAGATTCGTATAATATCTTTTATGCGAATTTATACGAATCAACATTAATCAAGAGACAAATCAACGCAAAAAGTAATTATTCAACACTCTTGTTTTATCTGGTTTTATTAACGTTTAACGAATTTTGTTTTTATCTGTAATTTAGCTGCCGCCTTCGAACAAATTTCTCGAGCCATCTCTTCTTTTATTCCATCTAATTCAAAAATGATTCTGCCCGGTTTAATCGGAAAAACATAATAACTAACACTTCCCTTGCCTCCGCCCATACCCACTTCTGTTCCCTTAGTGGTTACTGGTTTATCAGGAAAAATTCTAAACCAAAATTGACCTTTCTTTTTTAAATTTCTGACAATCACTAATCTTATTGCTTCAATTTGTGATGATTTGATCCAGGTTGTTCCTAACGACTTTAAACCAAAACTTCCAAAATCAAGTTGGGTGGCGCGGGTTTCTATGCCTTTCGAACGACCTTTTTGCCATTTTTTATGTTTTACTTTTTTTGGCGCAAGCATAATTAAAATTAAAATTCATTTTAACTGTTATTCTAATTTTTCTCCTTTATAAATCCAAACCTTTATTCCTATTACTCCGTAAGAACAATGCGCTTCAGCGAATCCATAATCGATTATCCCCCTAATTTTTTGTCGGGGCAATTGTCCTTCTTGAAGCCATTCTCTTCTATGAATAGAAACGCCGTTTAACCTTCCGGAAGCCGAAATTTTTACTCCTTTTACTTCATTAGAAGCCATTATTTTACTTATAGCCATTTTTAAGGTTCGACGAAAAGGAACTCTTTTTTCAATCTGAATGGCCACCCATTGGCTTGCCAGGGATGCTGAACTCCAGGGATCTTTAATGGCAATTATTTCTATTTTAATATCTTTCTTTTCAGTTTTTTTTTGAGATTGGCTGATAAGTTTTTCAATTTCTTTTTTTAATTTTTTTACTTCATCGCCAGATCGACCGATAATAAAAGCTGGCCTGGCGGTTTTAATGATAATTTTTAAAAAACCTGTTTCTCGCTCAATTTCAATGCTTTCAATCGTGGTCTTAGGAAATTTTTTTATCAAAAAATTACGAATTTTAAAATCTTCCTCTAAAAACTGAGGAAAATTTTTTCTATAGAATCCTTTTGATAACCAATCTTCGCTCCCGAATATTCTTAAAATCTTGGGATTAGTTTTATGGGTCATAATTAAAATTAGAACGCTTTTCTTTTAAAAATTCTTTTTAAGCCTCTTGTTTGTTTTTTCCAAACTCCCTGCCTTGAGGCCAAAAATTTTTCTTTTATTTCTTTTCTGGTTTTTTGAGTTAATTCTTTTTTTTCTTTTATTTCGCTTTTAGAAATTTCTTTCTTTTGTTGCATTTCTTCTTTTTTTTCACCTTCTAAAATTAGAGTAATATGAGATGTTTTTTTTTGAATTGGGCCCACTACTCCTCTGGCTCTTGGTCTTCCTCTTTTTAATTTCGGTCCTTCATCTACTTTTATTTGAGAGATATAAAGAGAATTTGAATCCAATTGAAAATTATTTTTAGCGTTAGCTATGGCGGATTTTAAAAGATTAGTCATGGGCTGAGACGACTTTTTTGTTGTAAATCTTAAAATAGACAAAGCCCTTTCGACTGGTTTATTCCGAATTAAATCAGCGACTAACCGAATTTTCCGCGGCGCTATCCGAAAATAATTTAATTTAGCAACAACCTGCATATTTATTTAATTTAAATCAAAAAATAACTAAAGAACAAAAATCTTTAGAATTTGTTTCATTCCTTTTTTAGTTTTTTTGAAATTTTCTTTAAAAGAGGAGAGAAGTTTTTTTGAAAAGTTTTCATTTGGCTATAATTATTAATAAATTCCTCTGTCTCTTTATAGGTTCCGAGGGCTATGTAATATTCTAAAACACGACAAAATTCGCTGATACAAAGATAAAGTTTAGAAAAATCAACTTTAAGAAAGTTGTTTTTTTTGTCTATTTCAACTGCTTTTTTTTCTAAAAAGAAATTTTGAATAATAACCATTCCTAAGGTATATGATTTCACATCAGGGTTCTTTAAAAAATCTTGCCACCAAGTGAAATTACGACAAATATGCATAATTAAAATCGACTCTAATTCTTTTGAAGTTAAAACATCTTTTAAAAGGAGGGTTCCACAGCATTCAATCCCTAAGATATAAGCATAAAGTTCATTAATAATAGGGAAAATATTTTTTAACCTTTCTTCAGCGCCTTGATAATAAAGCAAATTATGAGCAATTTCATGGATTAAAATACATTTAAAAGAAGCTTTATAAAGTTCTTTTTCTGAATAAGATTTTTGGAAGTTTTTGTTAAAAAGAGTTTTAAAAATTGGAAATTCATCTTTTTTGAAATTTTCTTTAAGCGAATCTTCGGAAATGGTTAAAATCAAACCATATTTTTCTATTAAATAAATTTCATTGGGGAGGGTAGAGCCGGTAAACATAAAGTCTGCGCTTAAACCAGAAAAAATAGGAGTTTTTTCAATTCTAATTTCAATCTTTGGGGGTTTAATTTTAACCGAACCAAATAAAATTTTTCTTTCACTGCTTAAAATTATCTCTTTAAATTTTTTAGCTTCTTCGGTCCTTTTTTTATCTAAAATTCCTACCCAATTGTCATAAGCGCGTTTTTTATGAAAAAGTTTATCTAAATAAGACTCAGAAGGACCAGTAAGAAAACCAAATTTAGAATTTCCGGTTTTTAAGAATTGAATATTACTTTTATCGTAATCGTCATTAAGAAGAGATTCGGCTCGGAGTAAAAGATATTTTTTAAAATTTTTATCATCAGAAAGCGAAGCTGCTTGTTTTAAAATTTCGGAAATTTTTTTCAATTCTTTTTTAAATCTGACGCAAAAAGGCATGGTTATCAATTTGCCAGATTTATCTCTTTCAACGAAAGTATAGGGGTCTAAAATAGAGGGGTCTTTTTTAGCCGCCTCTTCAATTTCTTCTTTAGTGGCATTATGGGGATAAAAATTGGCTCCGGGATATTTACTGTTTTTTTGTTTTAAATAAAGAGGAGCCATAAGCTCCGCCGCTAAAATCAACTTATCTAAAAGAAGCCTTTCTTTTGATGAAAGTTTGCTAATGTCGGGATTAAATTTTTTAATAGCGTTCATAATAATAATTTAAAGTTCAAAGTTTAAAATTCAAAGTTAAAAATTAAATTTGAAACTTATAGAAATTTATTGCTTCAATGAATTTCTATTAGTTTCCATTAATTTGTATTTTATTTTACATTTTGATTTTTGCATTTTGAATTTTATTTATATTCTATCTTCAATATTCGGCAAGTATGATTAACTAATTCTGTCTGAACCACAACTTTATCTCCCACCATATGACCGATGAGGGCTTTTCCTATTGGAGATTCGTTGGATATTTTTTTCTGAGCCGGATCTGTTTCCAAAGTGCTTACGATGGTAAACTCGTCAATTTCGTTATCTAACTCAATTTTCACTGTTGCCCCTAAATAAATCTTATCTCTTTCTTTTTTTGGAAGAGGTTTGAGTAATTCAAAATTCTTTAAAACCTCTTCAATTTTTTTAATCCTTGATTCTAAATATTCAAATTCTTCCTCATAAGCAAGGGCTTCTGCGTTTACTTCATCGGACTCCAAAAAATAGGGCGCTTCTTTTTCGCTTCTAATTTTTTTTAATTTCAACAATCCTTGGTATTCTTCTTTTATCTTTTTAAGTCCTTCTTTAGTTAGATAATTTTTTTTATTTTCCTCCATATTCTTTTTTCTTTTAATTTAACTGGTAATTAATTATTGTCAAGCAACAAGCAATACTTGTCTAAAATAAAGTTTTTTGACCCTTAACTTTTTTTATTTCTTGGGGCTGAAATATCCGAATTTTTCCGTAAACACCATCGTAACCCGGATCAACATAAACCATTCCTTCTCTTACCCTTATAATTCCTTCGGTAATTTCCGGCAAGGTAATTGATTTTAAGTCCCGATAAGGAACATTAAGTAAAATTTCCAGCTCGTTATCAAATTTTCCAATTAGATTTTTATACTCTTCCTCAACTTGTTTTGTTCCTGGTGAAATATTTAAAGCATCGGCAATTATCTCTTCTAATGGAATCAACGCCTTAAAAGGAATTGCTTCATTTGGTTTAAAACCTTCTGGTTTATCGGCTAATTCTTCCACTCGATTTAAAACACCAATTGTTAAAGGTTTCCCGCAATGAGGGCAAAGATTATTATATTTTTTTGATTCTTGGGGAGATAATTTGACATTGCAAAATCGATGGCCATCAAGGTGGTACTTTCCTTCTTCGGGAAAAAATTCAATTGTATATGTCAATCGCAGGCCCACAGGGGGTCGTTCTTTGTATTTTATCGCGGCCGCAATTGATTGATAATTTAATTCACTTCCTTCAAAAACATTAGCTTCTCTTCCTATTTTTGCCGGACTGTGCGAGTCGCTATTTGAGATCAAGGTAATTCTTCGACCATCGGGCATTCGCCAAAGCATTTCAGGACTTGCTGAAAGTCCTGTTTCGCCGGCAAAAATATATTTTGAATATTCTTCAAAGCATTCTTCAATTGAATCAAAGCCGGATTTAGAACCAAATAAAGAAAACCAGGGGGTCATTAAATGACTCGGGACGACTAAACAATCCGAAGAGATATTTAAAACGATTTTTACTAATTCTTTAACATCCAGTCCTAAAATTGGCCTACCATCAGCTTTTAAATTTCCGATCCAACTCAAACGGGTATTAATTTTTTCAACAACTTCAAAAGAAGGAGCGAAAATTATAAGATGAATTTTTCTAACCTTTCCTTTTTTTGAATAAATACAACTAATTTCAGCGGTTAAAATAAAACGAATTTGGCTATCAGAATTTTTTAATTTAAACAAACCGATTTCAGTCGGTTCTAATTTTTCTCTTAAATTTTTAAACCATTCAGGGTGACTGAAATCGCCGCTCCCTAAAACTTTAATTCCTTTAATTTTCGCCCATTTATCAAGATTTTCTAAATCCATCTGAGGAGAAGTGGCCCGGGAATATTTAGAGTGAATATGAAAATCAGCTATAAATTTCATAATCCTAAAAAACAAAAGAACTGATTGCTTTCTTGTATTAATTATAGGCAGGTTTATTGTTTTTAAAACCTTGTTGGCGTCCTTGGCCGGCCGGGAGATTCATTTTCTTTTCATTTTCTTTTAATAAACCTTTTTTATTTTAGTTAGATATTTTAATATTTTTTCCTCTATTAAACCAAAACCAAATAAAATCAATAAGACAAAAAAAGCGCCAATAATAGCCAAAGAATAAAATCCGGAGCCGATTGTAAACCCAATGGCAGCTGTTGTCCATAAACCAGCGGCGGTTGTTACTCCCTCTATTCGATTTTCAGTTCTAAAAATTGTTCCTGCTCCAATAAAACCAACCCCTACCGCTATGCCAATAACAATTGATGGATCTATAATTTTTAATTTAGCGAGAGAAATGGAAACGATAGTAAAAAGACAAGCGCCCAAAGAGACCAAACTATATGTTTGAAATCCTGCCTCTCTTTTTTTTGTTTCTCTTTCTAAACCAAGAATACCGCCCAAAATCAAGGCTAAAACTAACTTAAAAATAATTTGAAATTCCATATAAATCTTTTAAGAATAAGTCTTTTAAGAAAAGTTGAAAAAATTAAGCAAGCTTGTATACCTTATAACCTTCTCTAACTTTTTCTTTTACTTTTAAACCAATCGCATCGCCATTTTTAGCTTTTTCTATTTTTTGCCGTTCGCTTTCCATTGATTCAACTTCTTGAGTAAAATCTGTTGTTTCTCCTCCCTTGATTCGAATATTATCGCCTTCTTTCAAAGCGCCTTCCAAGGCAATTACAGCTACTTTTAAATGGTCAAAATAATGAGTAATTTTGCCAATAAATTTTTCTTTTTTTTGAATCTCGGCCATAATTTAAAAAAAATTCTAAACTTAAAAATTCCCGACCTTTATAATAAAGATGTTGTTTGATAATATTTTGAGGTATTTTTATAATTTTTCCCTTT
>DYHM01000131.1 GCA_020724125.1 Patescibacteria group bacterium
ATGGAAACTAATGAAAATTTATGGAATTTATTGTGTTTTTACAATCAGTTTCCATGAATTTCATGAGCGAAGCGAATAAATTTCTATAAGTTTCAAATTTAGTTTTGGATTTTGATTATTTGAATTTGTTTAGAATTTCGGATTTAGGATTTGGAATTTCTTCCTCAGAATTCATTGAAAATTCATTGAAAATTGGTCATTGAAAATTGAAAATTTAAGCCCTGTTAAGACACCGATGTCTTAATTGTCCTATCTTTGTCCTATCCCTGTCCTATTCTTGTCCTATCTAATTTATACAATGTCCTACTATTATTTCCTATTCTTTTAACCAAACCATTTTTAAAAAGCTCATCAAAATCCCTCCTAATGGTTCGCTTGCTAACCATAAGAAATATAGCTTTTATATCTTTAACCTGAGATTCTTTTTTTTAAGAAAATTTAAAATTGCGAGTTGTCTTTGGTTTTTTATCCTTTTAAGGGATTCTGTTTCTGGCAAGGATTCTATTTTTAATGATGAAATAGAAAATTCTTTTTTCTTAATCTCTTTTTTGTTTTTTATCTATTTCTTTTTCTTCTTTTTCCGTCTTTAAGGTTTTTTTTCTAAAAATGCCATATTTCTTGTTTTATTTTATCATATTCTTTCTTTAAAACCAAGAAATTCTCTTTTTTTTAACCAGTTTTGTTTTTCTCCTATTTCAAGATAGAATTGAAGAATTTCAATATCTTTAATGATCTTTTATAAATGGTCTTGTTTTTTAGAAAGTTGATAAAAAGAATCTTGAAAAAAACAAAAAAGAATCAGTTAAAATCTGATTTGCTTTTTCTCTTAAGAAGAATTTTAACGGCTCCTTGGCTGGGAAAAATTCAGTTACCCTATACAAGGCCAAAGTAAATTCCAACAGATAATCTTTATCCATTTCTTCTAACTTCTAAAAATTCTTTCTTAATTTAAAAATTTTCAATTCTAAACCTTTGGCTCTTTTTCGGGTTCTTCAGCCTCTTGGGCTATTGGAGAAATATCTTTTTCGATTTCAGAAACCCCGGTTTCAGGAACGCCGCCAGATTCTTTCTTTTCCGACCTCAATAAAAAAACCACTAAAAGAATTACAGCAATTCCCAAAAGAGCAATAATTAAATAAGTAAATGGCTCCATTTTCTTAAAAATTTTTCAACTTCCTCGCATTTAATTATTTAAATGTGAGGTAAAAATTTTTCCGACCTTAAAAGATAATTGCATTTTAAACTATTTAAGTCTTTGGGTCAATTTAGTTATGTGGAAAACCAAAACAAATAACAGTAAACAGTTAATAGTTAACGGTTATATGCAAGATGAAAGTTGACAGTTAGAATTTAAGTAATTTTTGA
>DYHM01000132.1 GCA_020724125.1 Patescibacteria group bacterium
ATTTATGAAGCAGACAAAAGCCATTTGAAAACAGGCTTTATTATTATAAGTTTCTCTTTTATTTGTAAAACATCTTCTTCGTTATAGGTAAGCACAGTGCCTTGTTTTAGTTTTAATTCATCCATTGCCAATAATAGGCTTTTTATTTCCCTTTCTTTTGTTTTTTTATCAAAAAGCGACCAGACAACTTGAATTACTTCTTTTGCCTCTGATTTTTCTCTTACTAAAAAATCCACTTCTAAATTATTTTTGGTCTTATAATAATAAATTTCACATCCTCTATTTTTTAACTCCAAAAAAACAATATTTTCCAACATCCTTCCTTTGTCTTCAGAAAATTTAAAGGATACATTATTTGCTAGTCCTGTATCAACTACGTATATTTTTTTAAGTGCCTTACTTTGTTTTTTCAAAGAATAGGAAAACTGGAGAAGGTCAAAAACCAAAAACGCATCCTTAAGATATTTAAGATAAGAAGAGGCGGCAGAAAAAGAAATATTAAATGTATTTTTTAAAGCCTCTATTGAAACAATATTTCCTGCATTAGTTAAAAGATAAACAGCTATTTTCTCTAAAACATCCTTTTCTCGCACATTATAACGGATAACAATATCTTTCTCCAGGATATCAAAGAAATAATTTTTTAAAAGCTCTTGATTGCCAGTTAAAACAACCTCAGGAAATCCCCCTATTTCTAAATACTCATCAAATCTTCTTAATATTGTTTTTTCCTTAAGGATAAGCCCTTTTTTGCTTTTTAGCTTTATTTTTTTAAAAGCAATAAACTCTTTGAATGAAAGTGGAAAAATTCTGTATGATAAATGTCTGCCAGTAATTAAAGAGGAAATTTCTGTGTTTAAGAGCTTGGAAGAAGAGCCAGTGATGAATATTTTGAAATTTTCTCCATCATATAATTTTCTTACAGCCCTTTCCCAATTTTTAATTTCCTGAATTTCATCAAAAAAAAGGTATTTTAGGTTATAATTAAAATATTCTCTGAAAATCTCAATTGCTTCTTCAATTATTTGTGGCTCGTTATAGGTAAGAAAAAATGGGTCTTCAAAATTAAGATATAAAAAATTACGAGAAAGATTAAGCTGTTTTATAACTAGTTTCAAAATAGAAGATTTCCCACTTCTTCTTGGACCTACAAGGTCAATTATTTGCCTTACAGAATAATTAATCTTTCCCAAAATATCTCGTGGAAGCAGACCCTTTGTTTTTGTGCTTTTTTGCCAAAAATCAATAATTTTTACTAAATGTTCTTTATCTATTTTCATTAACTATAGTTTATTATATTTTAAAATTTTAGTCAAGTATAAGTTATGA
>DYHM01000133.1 GCA_020724125.1 Patescibacteria group bacterium
TGAAATGTTTTTTTGAACTACCTGAACGGTTACAAAAAATTTATCTTTTTCATGGTGGGTCTGAACTATTACCCGTTTAGATGTTGTTTATCGTTTGTCGTTATGGAACTACTCATAGAATTGGGAAAAAACTAATGGATAAAAAACCACGGAGATATAGAGGAGACAGAGAAACCGTCTGTTTTTATCTTCTTCTCTGTCTTCTCCGTGTCTCCTATGTGGTAAATATTCCCCCAAGATTTTGAGTAATTACCTATCAACAATAAATGATATATCTTGCTGACGGTTGAACACTTACTACGTGCGAGAAAAATAGATGCTTTTACCAGAAAGATTAGCACAATTAAATAAATTAGAAGAGATAATTGGTTATAAATTTACCAATATAACCCACCTTGATCAAGCATTAACCCATACTTCTTATGCCTACGAAAAGGGAGAAAGCGGTTTTACAAACGAACGATTAGAATTTTTGGGTGATGTTGTCCTGTCATTGATAATAAGCGACTATATCTATAATAATTATTCTGACTATAGTGAAGGTGCTTTAGCCAAAATCAGAGGACAGGTAGTTTCAACAGTTACATTGGCTAAAATAAGTGCTAAAATGAAGGTAGGAGATTTTTTATCTCTGGGAGTAGGAGAAGAAAAAAGCGGTGGTCGTAGACGAATTTCGCTTCTGGCTAATACTGTAGAAGCTATATTTGGTGCGATGTATTTAGATGGAGGATTAGAACCAACCACTCTTTTTATTCTTAATCAATTTAAGGATGAAATCAAAGATACGGCTGATGGTAAAATCTTTTTTGATTATAAAAGTCAGCTTCAAGAAATAGTTCAAAAAAGGTTTAAAACATTTCCACGATATCAAGTCATAGGAACAAGTGGTGCCGATCATAATCAAATTTTTGAAGTAAAACTTACTATAAAAGAGAAAAAATATGGTTTTGGTAGGGGACGAACTAAGAAAGAAGCTGAACAACAAGCCGCTGCTCAAGCATTACTATTATTTACACCTAATCAAGTATCCATAGAATCAAAAGTTAGAAGTCAGAATAGGTAAGCGTTCAGATATTAGGTGTCAGGTATCGATTTTGGACCACAAAAGCAAATTTCCACAACTCTTTTTTCCCCGCAAAGACGCAAAGTTTTTTCACAAAGTTCGCTAAGATTTTCAGTTATTACTCAGCATTCTTTGCGTTTTCCTCTTAGCGCTCTTTGCGTGAAATGTTTTTTTGAACCACGCGAACGGTTACCAAATATCAAATGAATGTTAACCCTACAACGGCATTTGCTTATTTTAGCCAATAACTTAAGTGTAACAAAGG
>DYHM01000026.1 GCA_020724125.1 Patescibacteria group bacterium
AGTCAGTAAGTCATTGAAAATTGAAGAATTTTTCTTGATAGTTTTGAGTTTTGAATTTTGATTTTAATTAAGTGGCTAAAAAAAAAGAAAATAAAATATTAATAGAAGAAAAAATTTCCCAGATTTTGTCTCAAGGAACGCTTTTGACAATGAAAGAAGATTTAAGACGATTAAAAGAAGAAAGAGAATTATTAAAAAAACCAACAGAAGAAAGAATTAAAATAAAAGGAGAAAAGGCGATTGTTGAAAAAATTAAGAACAAGGCCTGGGAGGAAAAAGCAAGATTAGAACAAGAAAAGAAGAAAAAATTAGAATTAGAACAATTGGAAGAGAAAAAAAGAAAAGAATTGGAAGAAAAAGAGAAAATAAGATTAGAGGAAGAAAAAGAAAAGAAAATTATTGAAGAAACCAGAAGGAAAGCTCTTCAAAAAGAAGAAGAAAGAAAAAAAGCGGAAGTTCTTGTAGAAGAAAAAAGAAAGAAAGAGGAAAAAATGGAAGAAGAAATTATTAAGCTGATTAGAAAAAGAACCTTTGAAGAAGAAGCGGAAAGAATAGTTGAAGAAAAAAGAAAAGAAGAAAGAAAAATCATTGAAGAAATTAGAAAAAGAGCATTAGAGGAAAAACAAAAAGAAGAGGAAATAAGCGAGAAGGAAAAACTGGAGCGGGAAAAAGAAAAAGAGAAGAAAACCGAAGAGGAATTAATAAAATTAAAGGAAGAAATAACCGAAGAGCTAAAGCAATTCCCTTTTAAAAAACAACCCTTGGAGTTGGAAAAAGCAAAATTTGAGGCCGAGAAAGAAAAATTATTAAAAGAACTTAACCCTGTTTTGGAAAAGGAAAAAGAAACAGCAGAAGTAATAAAAAATATTGAATTAAGAGAAAAAGAAACAGAGGAGATTGAAGAAAAACATCAGATAGAAAAAGAAAGATGGCAGCGGGAAAAAACGAGAAGAAAAATTGAAAAAGAAAAATGGGGTTTAGAGGCAAAAATAGAAAAAATTTATTCCCAAATTGAAGAGATTGATAAAAAATTAAAAGACATCCAAAAAGAAGACGATGAACTTAAAAAGAAAAGAGAGGGAATTTTTGAAAAATTAAACAAAATAGAGTTTAATAAAGAAAAAATTAAATTAGAGAAACAACTAATGATTTTAGGGAAGGAAAGCGGGAAACTAAAAGAAGAAAGAAATATGCTTGAAGGGCGAAAAGAATCCTTGCGGCAAAGACTCTCGGCGATTTTAGAGAAGGAAAAAGAAATCGAAGAGACAATAAGAAATATTAGAATAAAAGAGGGAAAAATTTCCACATTAGCCGAAGAGAAAAAATTAGAAAAAATTAGATGGGAAATGGAGGAAAAGAGAAAAATAATAGAATGTCAAAGATGGGATTTGGAAAAAATAGTTAAACAAACCGAAGAAAAAATAAAACAGGTTCAGGAAAAAGAAAAAGAGATAATAAAAAAAGAAGAAGAGATGAAATCGGAATTAAAGAAAATAGAAATTTTCTTGAAATACGGCTTGCAGGGAGGATGGAGATTAATTTTAGAAGAAGAGAAAAGAAAAATGAAAGAATTAAAAGAAGAAATTAAAGAAGAAGTTGAAAGAAAAATTAAGAGAGAAATGGAAGTAAAAGAAGAACCAATAACAAAAGAGGGAGAGTTAGAGGAAGAAATAGTTAGAAAAATTCGTCAGAAAGCAAGGGAAGAAGAAATAAAAACAGAAAAAGAAAAAGCCCTTAAGAGAATTGAGGAAATTAAAAAGATAGCTGAAAGAGAAAAAGAAAAAAGGGAAGAGGAAAAAAGAAAAGAAGAAATACTCAGAAAAGAAGAAGGGGAAGGAGAAAAAAAAGAGAAACTCGAGGAACTTAAAAAATTAGCCGAATTAAAAGTAGAACAAATAGAAATAAAAGAACCATTAGAAAAAACAGAGATTCTTAAAAAATTAAGCCAGGTTTCTCTAAAAGAAAAAAAAGAAAGAGAAGAATTTTTGACTAAGATTACCGAAAAATCCTTAAAAAAAGAAGGAGTAATTGAAGAAATCAAAAAGAAAGAAGAAGGAAGAGAAATTATTTTTCGGCCAGTTATCCAACCACCTTCCTTTTTGGATAAATTTTTAACTCGAATTTTAATTCTGAGCATTATTGTCGG
This sequence comes from Patescibacteria group bacterium, assembly GCA_020724125.1. Taxonomy (GTDB): domain Bacteria; phylum Patescibacteriota; class Minisyncoccia; order Minisyncoccales; family CG1-02-41-26; genus DYHM01. The sequence continues at coordinate 2,147 of DYHM01000026.1, forward strand.
AATTATTTTTACCATCTATTTGACCGTTCGTTATTTTTTGAAATAATAATAACATGACTAAAAAATTACCAAAAACATTTATTGACCAACAAGAAAAAAAATTAAGAGAAGAAAAAATAAAAATAGAAAAAGAATTAAGCCAAGTAGCGGTGAGGAATAAAAAACTAAAAGGCGACTGGATTACCAAACACCCTCAACTTGATGGCGGGCGTCTCGAAGAAGGAACTGACGAGTTTGAAGAATATGAAAATCTGCTTCCGATTACCTATACCCTCGAGTTAGAGTTAAAAAAAATAAACGAATCCTTGGAAAAAATAAAAAATGGAATTTATGGGATATGCAAAAAATGTCAAAAACCAATTCCAAGAGGTCGGTTAGGTGTTTATCCTCAAGCTGGTCAGTGTTTGAAATGTCAAAAATAAATTATGTTATATCTAGTTATTCTTATTTCTTTTTTGTCTTTAGGTTTTGCTATTTTTCTAATTTCTCGACTTCAAAAAGTTTTTCAATCAACCTCGACCCTGGAAAGCCTTGCCGAGGGGATTAAGGAAGGAGCTGATGCGTTTTTAAAAAGAGAATTTAAAGTTATTCTTTTTAGCGCTATTTTTATTTTTTTTCTTCTTTGGATATTTTTAACCATAAAAATTGCTCTTGGTTTTTTACTTGGAGCTGGTTTTTCTTTTCTGGCTGGTTTTATCGGTATGCTTATCTCGACTAGGATTAATAGTAAAGTGGCAATGGCAGCTAAGAAAAGTCAAGCCGCTGCTTTTAGATTATCCTTTGAGGCCAGTTCAATTACTGGTTTTTTAGTGGTTGGTCTGGCTCTTTTAGGTCTTTGTTTATTTTGGTTTTTAACAAAAGATTTAAAAGCCCTGATAGGTTTAGGATTGGGAGCTTCTTTGGTTTCTATTTTTGCCCGTTTAGGCGGCGGTATTTACACCAAAGCCGCTGATGTGGGAGCTGATTTGGCTGGTAAAATCGAACAAGGGATTCCTGAAGACGATCCCCGAAATCCGGCCGTGATAGCGGATCAGGTTGGCGACAATGTTGGCGACTGCGTTGGCATGACGGCTGATTTATTTGAAACCTATCTGGTAACCAATATCGCTGCTATGATTTTGGCATTTTCGGTTTTCCCGGATTCTCCTCAGGCCTTAATCTTTCCTTTGCTTTTAAGCGGTCTTTCAATTATAGCTTCTATTTTAGCCAGTTTTTTTGTTCGGCTGGGCAAGGATGAGAATATTATGGCTGCTTTTTATCGTGGTTTAAAAATAAATGGTTTTTTAGCGGCAGTTTTCTTTGCGGTCTTAATTTTAAATTTTGCTCCCAAGATAGGGATTGCCTTTTATAAACTTTACCTGCCAGCTCTTTTTGGTCTTTTTCTTGTTTTTGGTTTTTTCTCAATTACCGACTATTACACCTCAAAAAAACACCGACCAGTTAAAGAAATTGCCAAATTTTCTCAGTCCGGAGCTGGTCCTAATATTATTGCTGGCTTAGCTATTGGCGCTGAATCAACTTTTTTACCCGCTTTTTTGATTTGCGCCGGTATTTTGGTTAGTTTTTGGTTGGGGGGAATTTACGGCTTGGCAATTTCCGCTGTTTCTTTTCTTTCTTTAACTGGTTTGATAATCGCCTTGGATTCTTATGGGCCGATTACTGACAACGCGGCCGGGCTGGTTGAAATGGCTGGCGAACCGGTCGAGCTAAGAAAAAACATTGATGCTTTAGACGCGGCCGGCAATACCACCAAGGCTGTTACTAAGGCCTGCGCTATTGGTTCAGCCGGCTTAGCCGCTTTAGTTCTTTTTTCTTCTTATACCCAAGAAATTGCAAACAATACCCTGCGTCAATTTATTTTTTCTTTAGAAGAACCCAAAGTTTTAATCGGTCTTTTTATCGGTAATCTCTTGCCTTATCTTTTAAGTTCATTTACCCTCAAGGCGGTGGGCCGAACCGCTGCCCAGGTAGTCATTGAAGCAAGGAGACAATTTAGGGAAATTAAAGGATTGATTGAAGGAAAAGTCAGGCCTGAATATGGTCGCTGCGTAGATATAGTTACAAAAGCCGCTTTGAAAGAAATGTGTTTCCCGACTTTTTGGATAGTAATTCTGCCTATTTTAACTGGTTTTATTTTAGGACCTGAGGCATTGGCCGGATTTTTGATTGGAACGATTATTTCTGGTTTTTTTATCGCTGTTTCAATGTGCGCTGGCGGCGCGGCTTGGGATAACGCCAAAAAATATATTGAAGAAGGAAATTTAGGAGGTAAGGGCAGCCTTACTCATCAGGCAGCTGTTATTGGTGATACGGTCGGCGATCCCCGTAAAGACACAGTCGGACCAGCCATGAACCCAATGATTAAGGTTGTCAATATTATCGCTATTTTGCTTATTAGTTTAATTGTTTAGAATGATTTAGGTTTTAAATTTATGGACAAAGGCGCTTCTCTTTTTTTCGCTTTAGTTATTCTTAACGTCTTAACAGCCGCTCTTTTGATTTTGATTAATACTTCAGTGAGCCAGATAAAAATTGCCGGCATTTCAGTTGATTCCATGATTGCTTTTTACGCGGCCGACGCTGGCGCCGAAAGAGCTCTTTATGAAATTAAAAATAATCAGCCTCCGCCGTCTGGTTGCCCTCCGTATCATTATGAAGGCAATTTAGAGAACAACGCTAATTATAAAATTTGCATTCCTGACGGCGCCACTGCTCACTCAATCGGAACCTATAAAAGCGTCCAGCGAAAAATTGAGCTGAAAACAGACTAATAGAAAATCTATTAGGTTGAACCTCAATAATTTGTAAAAATGGAGTTTGTTATGATGTTTGTGTTCTAATAATATTACCATTGTTTCAACCAAGACCTGTAAAAATATCAAGCGAAGAATTGAAATCAAATTAGAATAAAAAATAAAAATAAATTAAATTAAAAAGATTTAAAAATTTAATATGTGCGGAATAATTGGAATATATGGACATCCAAAAGCAAGTTATCTTGCTTCATTGGGAATTTTTTCAATGCAACACCGGGGTCAGGAAGGAGCAGGAATAGCGATAGATACTGGAAATAGCCTGGTTATAAAAAAGGGCATGGGAGAAGTAAAAAATGTTTTTGGAATAGATAAAAAAAATATCAAATTATTTTCAGGGACAAACGCGATTGGTCATATTAGATATTCAACTGCTGGTCTTCGCCGGATTAAAGAAGCGCAGCCATTGCATATTAAATATAAGGACGGGGAAATAGCCATTGTTCATAATGGTAATTTGACTAATGCGATTGAATTGAGAAAAAAATTAGAAAAGCAGGGAGTGAAATTTCAAACAACATCAGACACTGAAATAATTCTTCATCTTTTTAGCCGTTCCTATAAAGGAAATCTTGAAGAGGGTCTTAGAGAATCTTTTTCTCAAATAAAAGGGGCTTACTCCTTGCTTTTTTTAACGCCGGGAAAACTGATTGCGGCAAGAGACCCTTTTGGTTTTAGGCCTTTAAGTTTGGCTCAATTGGATAAGGGCTATGTTTTAGCTTCGGAAACCTGCGCCTTTGATTTACTTGGAGCCCGATATCTAAGAGAAATAAAACCCGGTGAAATTCTTTCTATTGAAAGAAAAAAAATAACTTCTTGTAAAATTGAAACAAATTGTCCGTCTTGTTGCGGGGCTCATTGTATTTTTGAGCTCATTTATTTTTCAAGACCCGACTCCTTTACTTTTGGTTGTTTGGTTAGCGAATTTCAAAAGAAAATCGGCAAGAAATTAGCCCGGCAACAACCGGTCCGGGCCGATATTGTTATTCCCGTGCCCGACTCGGCAATTTTTAGCGCCTTGGGATATTCAGAAGAAAGCAATATTCCTTTTGATTGGGGATTTATAAGAAACCACTATATCGGCCGCACTTTTATTGAACCGACAAGGGACCAAAGAGCAAATGAAATCGGATTAAAACTTTGTCCAGTATCTTCCACGCTTAAAAATAAAAAAATAATTGTCGTTGACGATTCAATTGTTCGAGGCGCTACTTCAAAAAAAATTGTTCAAATGTTAAAAAAAGCGGGAGTTAAAGAAATTCATTTTCGGGTTGCTTCGCCAGCCATTAAATACCCTTGTTATTACGGAATTGACACACCAACCAAAAAGGAACTTATTGCTTCAAATAAGACAACAGAAGAAATAAGAAAATTCCTTGGAGTTAAAAGTTTAGAATATCTTTCCATTGATAGTTTGTTAAGTTGCGTAGAAAATCCCCAAGATTTTTGCGCAGCTTGTTTTAATGGAAATTATCCTGAATTATTATAGTTTTGTATAAAAATATGAATTTAGAAAAGGTAAAAAAAAGAATTGAAAAATTAAAAGAAATTATCAATTATCATCGCTATCTTTATCATGTTTTGGATAAACAAGAAATTTCTGACGAGGCCCTGGATTCTTTAAAACACGAGCTTTATCAATTAGAACAAAAATATCCAGAATTTATTACCCTTGATTCTCCAACCCAAAGGGTGGCGGGTCAACCCTTGGAAAAGTTTGAGAAAGTTCAACATAAAACCCCCATGCTTTCAACCGAAGATGTTTTTAATAAAGAAGAATTAAAAGATTGGGAGGTCTATCTAAAAAAAATAATACCCGTTCAATTTGATTATTTCACTGAACTTAAAATTGACGGGTTTGCGATTTCTTTAGAATACAGAAAAGGAATTTTTTATCGCGGTTCAACCCGAGGCGATGGATTTATTGGCGAAGATATCAGTCAAAATCTTAAAACCATTGAAAGTATTCCCTTAAAACTTCAAATTGAAGAAAAAATTTTTTCCTCGCTTAAAATTCCTGAAAAAATTATCCAAAAGAAAAAAATAGAAATTCGGGGAGAGGTCTATATGGATAAAAAGGATTTCGAGAGATTTAATCTGGAAAGAAAAAAGAAGGACGAACCAACCTATTCAAATCCCCGTAATTTGGCGGCTGGTTCTATTAGGCAGCTTGATCCTAAATTAGCGGCTGAAAGACCGCTTAAATTTTTGGCTTATGATTTAATTACCGAGCTTGGACAGAAAAGACATTTTGAAAAACATAAAATTTTAACAGCCTTGGGATTTAAAACCAGTTTAGGCAAAAAATGCCGCAGCTTGGAAGAGGTTATTGATTATTGGCGGGAAATCGCTAAAAAAAGAGAAAATTTTCCTTTTCAGATTGATGGGGTGATAATTTTAGTAGATGACAATAAATTATTTCAACAGTTCGGGATTGTTGGAAAAACCCCCAGAGCAATGAGGGCATTTAAGTTTTCCGCCAAACAAACCACCACTAATGTTTTGGATGTTAAATTTCAAGTTGGTCGAACCGGCGCCATCACCCCGGTTGCCTGCCTAAAACCGACTCAAATAGGAGGAGTAACTATTACCCGAGCCACTCTTCATAACGAAGAAGAGATGAAGAAATTAGGGATAAAAATTGGCGACACCGTAATTATTGAACGGGCGGGCGATGTTATTCCCGCGGTCAATAAAGTTCTTAAAGAGTTAAGGACCGGTCGGGAAAAAGAAGTTAAAATGCCGAGATTTTGTCCGGCTTGCGATAGTCGTTTAATTAAACCAGAGGAAACAATTTGGAAGTGTCCTAACTCTAATTGCGAAGGCCGACAAAAAAGATATTTTTCTCATTTTGTTTCTAAAAAGGGTTTTGATATTGAAGGATTAGGTCCTCAAATAATAAATCAGTTATTTGAAACAGGATTAATTACCGACCCCGCTGATATTTTTCAATTAAAAGAAGGGGATTTGATTTTTTTAGAACGTTTTGCCGAGAAGTCAGCTCAAAATTTAATCGCGGCTATTCAAGAAAAAAAACAAATTCCTTTGGCAAAATTTATTTATGCCTTAGGAATTGAATCCGTAGGCGAAAAAATGTCTCAGGTCTTAGCTGAATATTTCCAAAACTTGGAAAATCTTCAAAAGGCCAAAATAGAAGACCTTCAATTTTTGAAAGATATAGGTCCTAAAACAGCTATTTCTATTTATTCATTTTTTCAAACTCGTCAAAAACTCAATTTTATAAAAAAATTAAAAAAAGCCGGAGTGGCGATTCAATATCAAAAATCAAAGATTTCACACGCCCAAATTTTCTTTGAAAATTTGGGCGGGCAAGCAAATCAAAAATTACAAGGGAAAATTTTTGTTTTGACAGGCGTCTTAAAAACAATGAGCAGAGAAAAGGCAAAAGAAAAAATTCGATTTTTAGACGGTGAAATTTCCGAATCAATTTCTAAAAAAACCAATTTTTTGGTTGTTGGCGAACATCCCGGTTCAAAATTGAACAAAGCAAAAAAATTAGGAATAAAAATTATAACCGAAGAAGAATTTTTAAGGATGATTAACTTTCCCATTTGATTTGTAAATCAAGCCATAGAATGAATATTTATTTATTTTAAGGGAAATCTTTTAAGAAATGAAGCTGCGAAAAAATTATTGATAGACAACCCATTTTTCTCTTTTTGGAGTTCAGGAGCTAAGAAAATTGGCGGAGAGTCGTCCTTCGCCATTCCTTTCGATTTCGCATCCTTGGATTCCAGTTTAATAATAGCAAACCAAATAAATTTGTTAAAATTTTTTTCCTCGTTATAATATAACTTAACGCATAACAAGAATAAGATCAATGAATTAGGATTTAGAATTTATTTGAAAATTGAAAATTAGAAATACAAAAATCAAAATGCAAGTTGATAAATTCTAAATTCTAAA
>DYHM01000027.1 GCA_020724125.1 Patescibacteria group bacterium
CAATTATAGATTTATATTAACATAAAAAACACTAAAAGAAAAAAGGGCCGATAAGTTGTTAAACTAATCGACCACCTCACCACCTCATGTGTTAGAGGATTTTACGGAGAGCGTCTGTGTATCTCGTCTCGTCCATTGGTAAACCAATAATTTTTCGCCCAAGGTCTTGACAGGAAATATATTTGCCGGAGCGCCGCTCAATCTCATCAAACAGCGTAATCGTTTGATGAAGACAAAATTTTGAGAAGGTTTTTGCGTGCTTGGACGGAATAGATGCCCATTTTTTTGGTTTTCCAAATGGAAGGAGATATGGGACGCCGATATTGTCGTTTCCAACCAGCAGTCGCCCCGAAAGCGGAACGCCTGGATAAAAATCGCGTTCGCACACTTCGTCAACGACTTCATCATAAGCGCAAACACAACGGATTTCTCGTTTTGCGCCGTTGATGCGATTGATACCCTTGGCGATTCCAATACCCGCGCAAACGAGCGGCACGTAAATATTTATCCTTGAGAACAATTCAATAATTCTCTCGAGGAGCACTCCCTCGAAAACTACGTCATCTACAATGACGACCTCGCGTGCGCCACTCGCCCGTAGCTTTCGGATTTGTTGAGCAAGTGACGGTGTTCCAGCGCGGCGTCCCAAACCTCGATCTTCGCCATCTTTATTTACAAGACGGCTAATTTCAAAATTTAGCTCGCTCTCAAAGTAGACACGATCCAGCGAGATCGTCGGCAGACCGCTTTCGGTTACAATCCTATTAATACCATTAGAGATTTCATCCTCCGAGATAAGCTCGAAGTCTGAAAAAACTCTACTCATATGGTTTGAGAATTCTTTCCGCAACTGGCGGAAAAATTCTTCTTTAGGCAACACAAAACTATTTTGCATTGCCCATTTCTTCATCAGCAAGTAAATGTCCGCTGATACAACATACGGTTTTTCCATGATTTAATTTCCTCCTTTGTTAAAGAACTATTCCCTTCCAGAAATAAAAAATCCCTTCTGGGAAGGGATTGAGCGAGGAAAAGCGCAAAATTCAAGCGCAACTAACCACAACCAATCTCTTCCAGGAAGAGCTGGCTGTGGCGATGAATAGCAAAAACCAAAATTGTATTATTTATTTTTTTCATATTGGTATTTTTGTTTGGCAAGTTTAATAGCTTTTTCGGCCGCAATTTGCGGTGTTTCAGCAATCTCTATTTTAATCCTTTTCCTATCGTCAAGATATTGTCCTCCTAATTTTTCGCTCCAACCGCCGTAACCTTTAAGCGCGACTACGGGGATATTCGCTTGATAAGCAATCGCAATTTCTGTAAGAGTCCCGGAACCTCCGTTGAGCGCGACAATCGCATCACAACTCAACACAAGCGATAATTCTCTACCACCGCCTCTTTCAAGTCCAGTCGCAATTACAACATCAACATTCTTTTTCTCAAAAATATCTAAACCTTTTCCATAAGTAATGCCAATTGCGATGCCATTTGCTTTTTTAGCTCCGCGACAAGCGGCAGTAGATAGAGAATCGTAATTTTTTTCCGCGCCAAAAATCAGCGTTGCTCCATTTTTTGCAACCCAATAACCAATTTCTTCCGCCGCTTGCTCAAAACTTTTTGAGTATTTAAGATCGGCGGCAGACCCCATAACGCCTATTTGTATTTTCCGAAATTGTTTTTTCATATAATTACTTTATCATAGTAAAGCGACGAAAGCAAAAAAATAATTTATCATTTGTTTATCATCAATTTATAGCCACCCATTCCTTTTTTAAGCCATTTATGAATCCGCGCAATAGTCGTTGAGCTCATGCCTGTTTCTTTTTCAATTTTATTATAAGACAAATTATTGTTTAACATTTTTGCCACTCTCCATCTTTGTCCAAACTCAATGATTTCATTCTCAGTTAATAAATCTCTAAAAAACCTGCGCGCTTCATCAAGATTTTTCAATTTCAGAATTATTTCAAAAAGACTGTCGGTATACGAATTTATCCACTTTTGTTTATTATTGGCTTTAGTCATACGCTTTACTATGATAAAGTATAGCGCTGTGGTTTTATATGTCAATAGTTATGACTCGCTCACAAAGTGAAATACACGTCGAAGTACAACAAAACTGACTACGGGGTAAAAATTCCCGCCCCCAGTCCTCGCTTTCGCCGCCGCCGAAATTTCGCGCCAGCAAAGCTGGCACGCTGCTACTGCTTCTTCTGAAAAACAAACTGAATCACTTCTGCGCCCTCTGGCACATTAGCATCTCTTATATCGTTTATCAAACCTTTTTCCTTCGCTTGCTCGGGGGTACGTGTATCCGCCTCAAGAAACATTTTTTCAATTTCTGCTTCTGTGTATTGACTTTGTTCCGCGATAATATCAGCAATCAATTTTTGGTCTCGTTGAATCATTTTTAATTTTTCCTTTTTTGCTTGGCTTATATCAAATCCAACCCCGTGAAAAAGGAACGAAGAATTTTTTACAACGTATCTAGTTTTGCCAGATAGAAAAATTACATTGGCGATAGAATCCACAATTCCGATATTGTGAGTAGTTAAGTTTATCGGTAGTGATTTAAAGGAGTTATAAATGGTGATGCCATTCATAACACTTCCGCCCGGGCTAGATAACTAGATAAAAGGAGATAAAAATCCTTTGTCCCCTGATTTAGTCGCTGTGCGAAAATCCCCATCAGATTTTCGGCTGTGTTTTGATTTACTTCGGCAGAAAAACTAATAAAGAGTGGTTTTGTAATATTGTTTTCCATATTTTATACTACTTGAAGTTTCATCTGTGCGTTTTTATTTTCAGTAACACTAAATAAGTCAGGTTTATCGCTCAATTCTTTTAATCTTTTTTCTGCGATTTTTACATATTTTTCATTGGCATCAACTCCAATGTAGTTTTTCCCAAGTTTTTTTGCCGCGACAGCCGTTGTTCCACTTCCAATAAACGGGTCAAGGATAACTGCCTTTTTCGCGAAAGCAGAAAGTTTAATCAAATACTCGCAAATAGCCAATGGTTTAACGGTTTTATGGTCGTTGTATTCGCCCTTCTCTTTTTTAGTGGGTTTTGGAAGTAAAAATGCTTTGTCTATCAATTCGTTGATACTTTCTATTGTAAAAACATTCGCCGGATACATATTGTCGCCAATCCGCACATTTGTATTGAATAAACCAACTCCGTGTTTGAGCATATTATTCAAGTAAGTCTGGTCTGCTGGCTTTTGAGCCATCGCTATCGGTTCAAAACAGGATTTTATTTGCGGGGTTTTCCAGCCGTTTAGTTTTGCTCGGATTTTTTCTTTTGCCTTTTCGTCTATATCCATTTTTTTAATGAAATGGTTAATACCCATTGCTTTGGCTTGGTTTTGAGTATAAAGCCACATAAACGCATCTCTGATTTCAAAACCAACATCATCTATCGCTGAAGCCATGCGGTGATATAGCCGAGGGCTGGAAAAAGAAAAGAAAAATCCGCCCGGCTTCAAAATCCTAAAAATCTCTTTTGAAATATCAAAATACCAAGCATAAAATCTTTTACCCTGTTCTCTGTCAAACTTCATTCCGGCGGGCAAAGACTTTATGGTATATTGATTATCTTGATTAGAAACCTTTTCGTGGTCCCAGTTGTTGTCTAACTTATCCAAAAAGTAAGGGGGGTCGGTTAAGACAACATCAATGGAGTTTTCCTCGATTTGAGGAAGCAGTTCCAATGCGTCAGCGCAAATAATTTTATTTATGAATTTGCTGTTTTTCATAATCTATTTTTTGAACGGATTTCTCCCGTTAAATTCTTTGTAGAGTATCCTATAAATTTTTTCTCTTACTTCTTTATCAAAGTTTCTAACAAAATTTGCGTCAGCCAATTTTATAACTCTGCCCTTATCGTCATAAACCCATCTGTTTCTATCGCCTCTATTACACTTTTGACATTGCGGGATAATGTTGACGGCGACAAGCGGTTTATTTGGGTCCATATGCGCTTTTTGCAAAATTGTTTTTGTGCCAGGCCAATGGAAGTGCGGTTTGTCCTCTTGAGATCCGCAAGTGGCACAACGATAATTGTATTTTTCTTTAATCTTTTTCCAGTCGCCTGTTTCTGCTATGCGATGGCCTTTCTTAAATCCGGGATATGGCTGTTCCAACGAGTAAAGCTGATAAGAACCCCGTTTTATGTTGAGAACAATATTATCTCTGCCACCAGCAACAATCCACCAGCCGGCCTGCGCACCTAAATGTCTTGCTTGTTGGACATCATTTGTATCTGGGTAAAAACTCCTTACAAATTTCGTTAGTTCCTCTTTAGAAACAATCCGTGTTTTTGGATAATCATATGTAAGATACACCAAAACCAAGGCGTCTTTTGTAAAGTTGCCTTGGGAGTCATAAAGTTTCGGCAATTTCACGCCAAATTGCTTTAGATACTTTTCGTGATATTCACGAATGGTTTTATAAATACTCTCTATTGATGTTTTGTTTAGAATGAGATGGTCTAACATATTTTATTAAAGATGCTGTTTAATAAAGTTTTTTGTGAATTTTAGCAAATTGATACCCTATAAACCCTTTATTTAGGTTTTTTAAAGGGAAAAATTAAACTACCCCGCCCCGCTCCGTCGGCGGGGCGGTTTAATCAAACGCTTTGGGTATTTTTTCGCGCCAGCAAAGCTGGTACGCCGCCTGAAAACAATTTAACAATATCACAATTCCCGAACAATTACATCTTTCAGGTATTGATTTTTAAAATCTGTTTTTTCTCCGATTTTTGCTTTGCCGTCAGAAACAAATTTTGCCGAGAAAAGTTTTTTATATTTATTGCTTAACTGTTGCAATAATTTCAAAATTTCAACGACTCTTTCTTTACTTTGATTAACGGCTATCGGATAGGTATCAATTTCTTTTGACAGCGCATTTCGCGAAGCGAAAAACGAAATTCGGCGGCGCGGCGAATGCGGAGACAGAACGAACGATCAAATAAACCACCCGTAAAATTCGCAATGTTTAGATTAGTCGGGTTGCCCGGACTTGAACCGGGATTGCAGCCTCCCGAAGGCTGTATGCTGCCATTGCATCACAACCCGGTTTCGCCCGCCTAAATTTTGCTTCGCAAAATTTAGGCGGGCGAGCAAATCCGAAATCCAAAATCTAAATGACTAAAACTCGTGTGTTTTGAATTTTGATTTTACAATTTTGAATGAATTTTGAATTTTGAATTTTTTAAAATTAAAAATTAAAAATTATTTAAAAATTAAAAATTAGAAATTAGAAAATTTAATTATTATTACTTGTTGATTTTAAAGTGCTTTACAATCTAACTGCTTTTTTCGCCTAAAATTACTATTAATTCCAAAAATTTATCCGCCCTTAAAAGTTTTAGTTTAATTTTATCGCCAGGATTATATTTTTGAATAAGTTTAGCTAAACTATTTTTCAGAGTAATTTTTTCATTATTGATTTCTAAAATAATATCACCTTCTTTAATGCCGACTTTTTCAGCGGCTGAATCGGGTAAAACAGCTGGCTCATTCTTGTTTTCACTAATAACAAGGGCGCCTTCGTCAACCTTGAGTTTTTTCTCTTCCTGAATTTCGGGCGTGATCAAAAGATACCTTATTCCTAAAAACGGATAAACAATTTTTCCGCTTTTTTTAATTTGCTCGATTGCCTTTTTGGCTTTATCAATGGGAATGGCAAAACCAATGCCCTGCGCTCCCTCGGCAATAGCCACATTAATTCCTATTACTTCGCCTCTTAGATTAAGAAGCGGTCCTCCGGAATTCCCCCGATTAATGGCCGCGTCGGTCTGAATAATATCTTCTAATGTTTCTATTATTCCTTCGCCAAAAGCAGTAATAGTTCGACCTAAACCAGAAACAACGCCGACTGAGACCGTATTGCGAAATTCACCCAAGGCATTGCCGATCGCAATGACAGTTTGACCAATTTGAATAGAGAAAGAATTACCCAATTTAAGAACTGGCAAATTTTTTTCATCTTCAATTTTTAAAATAGCCAAATCCTGAAAAGGGTCATGGGCTAAAACTTTTGCTTCATATTTTTTACCGTCATTTGTTATTACCTTATATTCTGCTCCTTTATCAATTACCACATGTTTATTGGTTAATATCAGACCATCTTGAGAAATAATAAAACCAGTACCGCCGCCAATTTCTCTTTTTTGTTTTCCCTCTTCTTTATATTCAGGAATTTTAAACTCAAAAAAGAAGTCATCGCCGAAAAAATCTTTGAATTTCTTAAATGGGTATTCCTGGTATTCTTTTAAAACAGGCAGGTCTTTACTAATGATAATACTGACAACAGCTGGCGAGGCCTCTTTTACTACTTTAATAATTGTTTCTTCTTGGGAAACTTGAACAGCGCAGGCCGGGCAACCTGAATCTTGGGAAGAACGGGAAGAACGGGAAGATTGAATTTCAGAAGAAGGTCTTAATAAAGATTGAGGAGAAGGTAATTCAAAAGAATAGCCAAAAATTTTTTCTCCAATTTGTTTAAAAAACAAAGGAATTTTTGAAATTTCTTTTAAATAATTTTTGAAATGAAATCCCAAAAAACCACCCAATAAAAAACTGAATAAAACTAAACCGATAAGGAAAATTTTCATTCCCAAGGACTTAGAAGTTCTTTTCTTTAAAAAATCTTTTATTTTTTGATAACAACTTATCATATCCATTTTTAAATGTTTTTAATTTTAATACCTCTTTTAATATAACCCTCTTTTAATAAATTGGCAAGAATAGAAACTATTTAGATTTCTTTTTTTTAATCTATTTTTATTTAAGTGTTAATAGTTCAAAAACTGGGGAAAAATTGGGGAAGAAATTTTAAAAATAAAAAGAATTTGCTTATTTTACTTGATTTTTCAATAAAAATTAAAATAAGAGAAAAATTTGACAAAGGGATTGAAATGGAATAAAAAGGAAATAAGTGGAAAATTGTGGAAAACATTGGGGATAAGTAAAGATAATTGGGGAAAACTTCCACTTGTTAATTTTAAGATTTGAACTTTTAACTTATTTTATATTCATAACTTTTAACTTTGAATTTTAATTAGTATTTTTTGTTTTTAATTTTTAATTTAACTTTAAACCTTGAACTTTAAACTTTTAACCTTGAACTTATTATGTTTCTCGGAGAATATATTTACAAATTAGATGAAAAAAAACGATTAGCCATTCCGGTAAAATTCAGAAAACTTTTAGAAAAGAAAGCGGTTATTACGCGGGGTCTTGATAATTGTCTTTTTCTTTATCCAGCAAAGGAGTGGCAAAAATTAGCCAAACGACTTTCCCAATTACCATTATCTCAATCAGACGCTCGAGGATTTGTTCGAATTATGTTGGCTGGAGCTATGGAAGTCGATTTTGATAATTTAGGACGAATTTTAATTCCTGATTATTTAAAGAATTACGCTGGACTAAATAAAAACGCAGTGGTAGCGGGCTTATATAACCGCATAGAAATTTGGGACGAAGATAAATGGCAGGGTTATAAAGAAAAAACAGAAAAAGAAGCTGGTGATATTGCCGAAAGATTGAAAGAATTGGGAATATAAGGAAAGGACTAAAAACCAAAAACAAAAAATCAAATTGATAAATTCTAAATCCAAAATCCTAAATCCTAAACAAATTCGAAATCCAAAATCCCAAATCCAATCGCTCATGAAATTCATGGAAACTGATTGTAAAAACACAATAAATTTCCATAAATTTCCATTAGTTTCTATTTTATTTTTATTTTTGATTTTTAATTTTTGATTTTATTTTAATGCATATTCCAGTTTTACAAAAAGAAGTTATTAAATATTTAAATCCTAAACCAAATGAAAATTTTATTGATTGCGCTGTTGGAGAGGGAGGACATAGCGCCGTCATATTAGAAAAAAATGGACCAGAAGGAAAAATTCTTGGCATCGAAATAGACCCGGAATTGTATAAGAAACTAAACGCGGCCGAAATTAAAAACCAAGAATCAAGGATTAGCAACCGATTAATTTTAGTCAATGACTCTTATATCAATTTAAAAGAGATCATTGAGAGAGAAAATTTTAACTTAATATCCGGAATCCTGTTTGATTTAGGAATGTCAAGTTGGCACTTGGAAGAGTCGTCCCGGGGATTCAGTTTTAGAAAAGACGAACCGCTTGATATGCGATATTCTTTTGAAAATCAGTTAACAGCTGAAGAAATTATAAATCGATGGCCGGAAAAAATTATCAGCAGAATTTTAAAAGAATATGGCGAAGAACGATTTTCAAAAAGAATTGCCAAAGAAATAATTAAAGAAAGAGAAAAAAATCCCATTAAAAGAACTTCTCATTTAGTGGAAATAATCAAAAAAGCAACGCCTTATTGGTATCATCATCAAAAAATTCATCCGGCAACCAGAACTTTTCAGGCGTTAAGAATTGCTGTTAATGATGAATTGAATAATTTAAAAAATGTCCTGCCGCAAATTTTAGAAGTTTTAGAAGACAAAGGAAGAATAGTTATCATTTCATTTCATTCCTTAGAGGATCGCTTGGTAAAAAATTTCTTTCGTGAAAGTCAAAAAAATGGTCGGCTTCAAATTTTAACCCCAAAACCAATCAGTCCATCTGAAGAAGAAATTAGAACAAATCCCAGAAGTCGTTCAGCCAAGTTAAGAGCGGCAACACTAATTAAAGTTCAAAGTTAAAAGTTCAAAGTTTAAAGTTAAACTAAAAATTAAAAACGAAAAACACTAATTAAAGTTCAAAGTTAAAA
>DYHM01000134.1 GCA_020724125.1 Patescibacteria group bacterium
TGAAATGTTTTTTTGAACCACCTGAACGGTTACAAAAAATTTATCTTTTTCATGGGGGGTCTGAACTATTACCATTTATCATTAAAATATTTGCCTACAGAGGCTAATAAAATCAATGCTCAATTTTATCCGAGAGCGTTCAAAGTAATAATAAGGAAGAAAGAATGAAAAGGTATATAAATTGTGTTCTATGTAATTCAAATGAAAGTAGATTAATATTTGAAGAGGGGCAAATTGCTATTGTTGAATGTAAAAGTTGTGGTTTAGCATATAATAATCCCAGAATATGTGAGGAAAAAGAGTTGAAAAAAGTATATGATGAGAAATATTTTGGGGGGAAAGACTTTTCTTTCTCTGATATCATTGTAGAAAGTTGGGCAGGAAATTCTAATTATATCTCTTCTTTCTACGAAAAAAAAGAAGAGATTACCCAAAACTTTTTAAAAATTCTTAATGAAATAGAGCGATACAAAAAAGAAAAGGGAAGATTTTTAGAATTAGGCTGTGCATACGGATTTTTTCTCGATGTAGTAAGAAATAGGGGCTGGGAGGCTCACGGAGTTGAAATATCTAATGATAGTGCAAATTATGCAAGGCAAGAATTAAAATTAGATGTTAAAATAGGGACTTTAGAAGAAGCAAACTATCCTGATGAATATTTCGATGTTATTTTCTTATCAGATGTATTAGAACATTTGCCTAATCCTATCGAAATCCTCAAGGAAATAAATAGAATTTTGAAACCAGATGGAATATTGAGGATGTTAGTTCCTAATGATTTATATTGTTTAAGTGTGTGGATAAAAAAGATTATTCGAGGGACTAAATATAGAAAACCTAGTGTACTCCCTCCTATACATTTATATTTTTTTTCAAAAGATACTCTTCAGAAGGCGCTGAAAAAAACAGGATTTGATATATTAAAAATAAAATTTACAGTTTATTCTTGTCCTGACTACAAAAATTACTTTGGAGTAAAAAGATTATTGCTTTATCCTATACTCCATAAATTATTTCATCAAGTGTCAATATTATTAAATATGAGTAACACAATAAACGTATTTGCCAAGAAGAGGATATAAAAATGAAAATTGCTTTTATTTCAAGAATATATACTAAAAAACAATTGGTTTGCGAAAATCATTGAGTACGTAGACATTAGACATCAGACTTTAGAGATTAGACTTTTTGCCTCGTGGCCCTTTTAGATTAAAGAATAACGTTCATTGTGCCGATAT
>DYHM01000028.1 GCA_020724125.1 Patescibacteria group bacterium
AATTAAGGCATAAAAGTTAAAACAAAGGTCTAAAATATAGAGAAATTAAAAATAAAACTCCCAACCGCCCCAAGGGGCGGGGTTTCTTAAAACAGAAACCTAAGTTGTTTAAGCGATTTATGTTGAGATTTTCCTTGTTTGCTGATATATTCTTTAATAACATCTTCGATTACTTCATCGCCAACCGTTCTGACATAATATCCATCTCCCCAGAATTCACCTCCCCAAAGTTTTTTCTTTATTTCAGGAAATTCCTGGAAGATTATTCTGGCTGAAATACTTTTGACTATTTTCATTATCTCAGTTGGACTATATCGAGGCGCAGCCCCAAGAAAAAGATAAATTCTGTCTGTTATTAAAATTATTAAACAACATTTTTAATGTTTTCACTTTAATTAACCCAAGGGGAAACTGGATTTATTAAGGTATGGAGTTATTAAAAAAATTAATCAATCTAATAATAACAAAAATTTATTTTTTAATTTTTGGCAACAAACCGAGCGAAATTGCCGAACAGTTTGTTAAAAATCTTTTTTACTCATTTTTTGGCATTAGCGCGGCAATCCTGATTACTTTCGGATTTAATATTTTAGCCATTAGATTTTTAGGACCGGTAGAATATGGAAAATTAAATTTAGTAGTGGGAATTGGAGAATTTTTTGCCATTCCAATGCTTTTCGGACTTTCAATAGCGGTTTTGAGGTATTTAGGCGCCGAGAAAGAAAACAGGGCCTTAATTATTGGTTCAGCTTTTAGGGTTGTCAGTGTTTTGATATTAATATTTTCTTTTCTTTTTTTAATTCTCGGCGATTATTTAATTGCTCCTTTAAAAATTCCGATGGTTTTATATAAATTTGCGATTTTATACGCCTTTATCTCGGTTCTTTTCTATCTTTTCCAGTCCTTTTTTCAAGGTTCGGGCCAGTTTAAAAGATTATCCTTTATTTGGATTGTTTCAGCCCTTGTTTTTGTTATTTTTATTTCTTTTTATTTATTTATTCTTAAAAATTATTCTTTTAGTTCTTTGTTTTTCAGTAATATGGCCCGGTTTTTAGTTGTCGCGCTCTTTGGTATTTTAGTTTTTAGAAAATTTTTATTAAAATTTTCTTTAAAAATTGCCAAGAATTTGGTTCATTATAGCGCCTATCAAACATTAAGCGTAACAGCCGGTTTCTTTTCTTTAGGCAATATTGATAATATAATGCTTAACTATTATCTTGGATCAGCTTTCGTTGGTTTGTATTCTGCTTATTATTTAGTTTTTAATGTCTTTGTTGATAAAATTTTAAATACTTTTTCTCAGGTCTTTTTACCAGCAGTTTCTGGAATCAGCAATATTCAAGTCATTTTTCAAAAAACTTTGCTCTTTTTTAAAAAAATAGGTATACTTATTTTTGGAGGCAACTTTTTTTTAATCTGGCTCCTTTTTAAATTTTATGGAAAAGATTTTATCTTTGACTGGCGATTAGCCGGCTTAATGGCTCTAAGTATTAGTTTATATTCTTTTTTAATAATTTTAGGAAATATTATTGCTTCAACGGGAATTCGAGGCGCAAAAATAGGAGTATTTTTTGCCTTTTCCTCGGCAATAATGCATGTATTATTAAATATTATTTTAATTCCCCGCTTTCAACTTCTAGGAGTAATAATATCTACAATAATTTCTACATTGATAATACTTATTGCCGCTATCTATGTTTTAAAATTTAAATTGTGTAAAAATGAAAAAGGTTAAAAAATTAACAGAAAAAGAGTATTGGGATGAAGTTTGGCAGAATCAAAAACTACCCAAAGTTATCAAAGAACCCTATTGTCCTTATTATGTTAATATTTTAGATGGGTTTTTTCATAAATATCTATTTTATAATGAAAATTTTGAATTTTTGGAACTTGGTTGCGCGCCAGGGAGATGGCTTCATTATTTTCATAGTGAATTTGGTTATAAAGTAAATGGCTTGGAAAATTCAGTAGTTGGTTTTGAAATGACAAAGAAAAATTTAGAAATGTTAGGAGTTAAGGCTAATATCTTTTTTGGCGATGCCTTGAATTTTGAATTTAATAAAAAATTTGATCTTGTTTTTTCTTCCGGTTTAATTGAACATTTCTTACCACCAACAAAAATTATCCAAACTCATTTAGATCTAATAAAAATTGATGGCTATATAATTATTACAATTCCCAATCTTAAAAATTCTATTTATTATTATTTACAAAAGATTATCAATAAAAAAGTTTTAAAAAATCATTTATTATTAAACAAAAATGACCTTCTCTCTTTTTTTAGAAACCAGAATGTAATTATTTGCCAATATTTAGGGGTTTTTAGTTTATACATTTTAAATTTATCTTCAAAATCAATCACTTATAAAATAATCTATTATTTAGAACTCTTGATAGAAAAATTTCTTAAGTTAATAAAGATTAAGAGAGAATCTTCTTTTTTTAGCCCCATGATTTGTATAATAATTAAAAAAAGTTAGAAAATCATTTTTAATATTTTGTTTTATGGAAAAAACATTTTTTACTTTTGGAAAAAATTGGGTTGATTATGTTAATAAAGCCCTTGATCGGGAAAAAATCGAGAGAGCAAAAGAATCGTTATTGAAATACTTATTAGAAGAAGAATATAAAAATAAAACATTTATTGATGTTGGCTGTGGCAGCGGAATTTTCTCTCTAAGCGCTCTTTGTTTGGGCTGTAAAAAAGTTATCAGTTTTGATATTGATCCTTTAAGTATTAAGGTAACTAAATTGGTTAAAGAAAAATTTTCTTCATTGATTCCCAAGAAGAATAATGACTGGGAGATTTTTGAAGGGAATATTTTAGACGATGAATTAGTTAAAAAACTTAAAGGTCAAGGCGATATTGTTTACAGTTGGGGTGTTTTGCATCATACCGGAAAGATGCGACAAGCGATAGAAAATGCCGTTAAATTGGTAAAACCTAATGGTTTTTTTATTATTGCCATTTACAATAAAACATCATCTTCGGACTCCTGGTTAAAAATTAAAAAATTTTATAATATCGCTCCAATGATAATGAGGAAAATAATGGTTTATTCAGTATTTTTGTATCTTTTTACGCAACGATTAGCGAGCTTTATTAAAAGGAAATTGTTTAAACAACCAACTCAGTCATTGTTTTGTCAGGAACGCGGCATGAGTATATTTTATGATGTTATTGACTGGTTGGGCGGATATCCTTACGAGTATGCCAGTTTTGATGAAATAGTCAGTTTTATTGAGCCATTTGGGTTTTCAATAATTAAAGCGCCAACTAAATCACCTTCGCTTAAAAAGAAATTTTCAAACAGATTTAGTTTTATGTATACTGGCAATAATGAATTTGTTTTTAAAAAAAATGAAACCAATTAAAATTTGTTTTGTTTCTTTATACGCCTATCATTATTTTAATCCAAAGATAATTTCACAAATTGGCGGGGCAGAGCTTCAGTTGTATTATTTGGCGACCGAATTGGCAAAAGACCCAAGATTTGATACGCATTTTTTAGTTGGCGATTTTGGTCAGTCAGATTTTGAAATAAGAAAAAATGTCAAACTTTATAATTTTTTTAAACCCCAAAAAGGATTAAAATACATAAGAGCGATTTTTGGGTTTTTTCGGCTTTGGAAATTATTAAAAAAAATCAATGCTGATATTTATATCCAAAGAGCGGCTGGTTTAGAAACCGGCGAAGTGGCTTTATTTTGTAAACTAAACAAGAAAAAATTTATTTATATGGTAAGTAATGACGAAGATGTGGAAAATAAAAAACCTATTTATTTTCCAAGGGGGCTTATGGGATGGCTACGCTGGGAACTTTTTAAATTCGGTTTAAAAAACACTCATCTTGTTTTTGTTCAAAATGAAAATCAAAAAAAAATATTAAAGAAAAACTATAATAAAGAGGGGGTAATTAGAAAATCTGGTCAGATTATTTCTGAAAAATTAAAAGAAAAAACCGTTTTACCAAAAACCGACATTTTATGGGTAGGTAAATCAGATAAGGAAATAAAACAACCAGAGATTTTTATTGATTTAACAAAAGAATTCCCTGATGAAAAATTTATAATGATTTGTCCAGAAGCAAATGATAAAAATTATTTTAAAAAAATTAAAAAAGAGGCTTTAAAATTATCTAATTTGAAGTTTATAGAATTTGTCTCTTTTGATAAAGTTGATGATTATTTTCAAAAAGCAAAAATTTTTATCAATACTTCAAAAACCGAAGGTTTCCCCAATACCTTTATTCAGGCAGCAAAAAACAAAACCCCAATCTTGTCTTTAAATATTAATCCTGACGGACTACTGGAAAATTACAATATTGGCTGTTGCGCCAACGGTGATTTTGAAAAATTAAAAACAGAATTAAAAAAATTATTGGAAAATAAAAACCTATGGCGGGAAATGTCAGAAAACGCCTATCGGTACGCTAGAGAGAATCATGATCTTAGAAAAATTATTCTTAAAGATAAAGAATTATTAATTCAACTTTGGTATAATTAAATTGAAAATTTCTAAAATCTTAAAATATGCTTCTTTCAATTATCATTCCATCTTATAATGAGGAAAAAACCATTAAGGAAGTAATAAAAAAGGTAAATTCTGTTTCCTTGCCAAAAACTTGGAGAAAAGAAATTATTGTTGTCGATGACGATTCAAAAGATAAAACAAAAGAAATTCTAAAAGAATTAAAAGGAATTAAAGTAATCTTTAAAGAAAAGAATGAAGGTAAGGGGTCGGCCTTAAAGGAAGGATTTAAAATAGCTAATGGCGATTATCTCTTAATTCAAGATGCGGACCTAGAATACGATCCTAACGATTATCCAAGATTATTAGAGCCTCTTATTGAAAATAAAACAAAAATAGTTTTTGGTTCTCGTTTACTTAAAAAAGATAATATTCCTTATAGTAAAATTTTTTTTTATGGAGGGATTTCTTTAACAAAAGTTTTTAATTTTTTATTTAAAGCTAATCTTACTGATATTTTTACTTGTTATAAAATTTTTCCAAGAGAATTTATTCCTAAATTAATGGAATTACCGAGTAATGATTTTGTTTTTGACGCAGTAGAACTTACCTATACCCTTCATCGAAAAAATAAAATTTTAGAAATACCTATAACCTATAAAAGTAGAAGTAAAGAAGAAGGAAAAAAAATAAAATGGACCGATGGTTTTAAATGTTTTTTAGCGATGATAAACATAGCCATTTATAATTTAATTAGAAAATAAGGAAAAAAATGAAAAAATTAATTTTTTTTATTGCTTTAATAAATGCTTTTTTAATTATTCTATTTTTAGGCCATCAATTTAATGTTCCTGACACTCCTTGTTATGTGGCAGGAGCAAGATTAATTTTTGATTTGTCTGGGAAAGGAGATTGTGGTTATCGAATGATTAAACCCTTTCCCTTAATTTTATCTGGTTTATTTGAAAAAATAACAGGTTTTGACGCAAAATATGGATTTTTCTTTCAAAATCTAATTTTTTATTTTCTTTCTGTTTTTTTAATTTTTTGGATTATCAAAATAGTTTTTAAAAATGAATGGCAGGCTTTTCTTGGAACAATTGCTTTTATTACCGCCCCTCCTCTTTTATTTTATGGTTTATCTTATTTAACTGATATGTCTGGTTGGTTTTTTGGAATTCTAGGAGTTTATCTAACTTTAAAATTATTCTCAGAGATTAAGAAAAGAAAATATCTTAGTTTTGTTTTAGGTATTATTATGGGAATCGGTTTTTTATTCAAAGAATCTGCCCTTATGGGACCGCTATTTTTTGGTTTTTATATTCTGTTAGGTAATTTTAATATAAAGGAAAAATTCTCAATCCTCTTTGGGGGAATGATTGGTTTTTTTATTCCTGTTTTAATCTCTTCGGCTATAGTTTATAAATATTTCCATTATACTTTTTTAACCTGGTATAAGTTTAATCAAGAAAAACCATATGGAGATTATTATAATTTAGTTAACTTTCTTAAAGCGGTAATTAGTACTCTATATTTATATTGGCTTTTTTGGGGAATAGGTTTTTTAAAAATTTTGATAGATTTTTTAAGAAAAAAACTTTCTCCTGATATTTTCAGATTTACAGTAGCTAGCGGTCTTTCTATTTTTCTTTGGCCTATTTGGTCTTATCCTTTAAATAGAATATTTTATTTATCTTCTCCTTTTTTTATAGGAATAATAAGTTATGGCGCTAATTTTTTTTCCAAGAAAAAAAGTTTATTATTTATTGGAGGAATCTGGATTTTAAATTTATTAGTAAGTATTATTTATTCTTATTTTAAGATAAGATTTTTGTGGTTTCTTTTTGGTATTCCTTATCTTCTGCTTTTTGTTTTTTTTCTCAAAAAAGATTATCCTAATATATTTAAAAATATATTTAAAAAAACCTAACTCCTAAACCAAATTTTAAACCATTGAGAAAGCATTAATAAAGCCCATAAATGATTGGCGTAATTTTGGCGGAAACTTTTATGGTCAAAAATTAATTTTTCAATTCCTTCTCTTTTAAAACCAAAATCTAAAAAATTTTTATTCAAAAGATTTTCAACGA
The DNA here is from genome assembly GCA_020724125.1 of Patescibacteria group bacterium. Classification (GTDB taxonomy): domain Bacteria; phylum Patescibacteriota; class Minisyncoccia; order Minisyncoccales; family CG1-02-41-26; genus DYHM01. Next base: position 6,562 of record DYHM01000028.1, read on the forward strand.
GATACTCTTTTAAATCTCCCCTAAACCAGTGTTCTAATGGAACCCCAAAACCTTGTTTGGGTTTTTCAATGCATTCCTTTGGAAGATAGCGATAGGCAATTTTCTTTAAAAGATATTTTTTATTTTGACCTCGGAGCTTTAAATCCGACGGCATTTTGGCGGTTAATTCTAAAAATTCATGGTCTAAAAAAGGAGAACGAATTTCCAAACTATGCGTCATTGAAGCGATATCCACCTTGACCAACAAATCATCTGGCAGATAAGAATTGATATCAGCATAAAGAATTTGGTCTAACCAATCAAAATTTTTAGTCTCGTTGAATTTTTCTGATAAGAAAGAATGCCATCTTGAGTTTTGGATTTGCTGTTTTAGGTCTTTGCTGTAAATAAGTTCTTTTTCTTCTTGTCCAAAATAATCAATTAATCTTAAATAAAAATTCAGCGGTTCTTTGTTGTAAGAATCCAAAAAACGATAACCTTTTTGGAAAAGTTTAATTTTAGAGATTTGATAAAAAAGTTGATTTATTTTTTTTAATTGATTTTTAAAAGGAATTGTTTTTAATCGCTGAAATAATTTCATCGCGTTATAACGGGTGTAGCCGGCAAAATTCTCGTCGCCGCCATCGCCATTTAGAGCGACGGTAATATACTCTTTTGTTAATTTACATAAATACCAGGTTGGCAATGCCGAAGAATCGGCGTATGGCTCTTCATATTGATAAACAAGTTTCTCTAAAATTTCTATCATTTTCGGCTTAACTATAAATTCATAGTGTTCGGTTTGATACTTTTCTGCCACTAATTTAGCATAAGGAAGTTCATTGTAATCCGATTCTTGAAACCCGATTGAAAAGGTTTTAATCGGTTTTTTCATTTCCTGAGCCATTAAGGCAATAATCAAGGAGGAGTCAATGCCGCCTGATAAATGACTGCCCAAAGGAACGTCGCTGATTAATCTTAATTTTACCGCTTCTTTTAATTTTTCTATAATTTGTTTTTCCCACTCGGTTTCAGACAAAATTAATTTCTGGGAATAGTCTAATTGCCAATATCTTTTTTTTAAAATTTTTCCACTTTCTTTAACAATTAAATAATGACCGGGTTCCAATTTAAAAATGTTTTTGAACCCAGTTTTTGGATTAGGAACGTACTGATAAGTTAGATACTCGTCAATTGCTGAATAATCTATTTCTTTTGGCGTTCCCTTATCTTTTAGAATGGCTTTGAGTTCTGAAGCAAAAATGAAAAATTCATTATTGAAATAATATTTTAATGGTTTTTTACCTATTCTGTCCCGAGCCAAAAACAATTCCTTTTTTTTATTATTCCAAATTCCGAAGGCAAACATTCCTCTTAAATGTTTCAAGCAATCTTCATTTTCTTCTTCATAAAGATGTAAAATAACTTCTGTGTCTGTTTTTGATTTGAATTTATGCCTATTTTCTAAATTTTTTCTTATTTCTTGAAAATTATAGATTTCTCCATTATGAACAATCCATAAAGAGCCGTCTTCGTTTGTCATCGGCATATGGCCGGCCGAAGAAAGATCAATAATGGCTAATCGACGAGAACCTAAAATAATATTTTCGTAATCAGTGTAAAAACCGAAATCATCAGGACCCCTTGGTCTTAAACAATTTATATTTTCTTTAAATTCCTCGGGAATGAGCCTGGTTTTTTTGAAATAAAATTTTCCGAAAATTCCGCACATTTAATTTTATTAAAAGGTTTTCTTGGGATTCAAAAAATTGTTTATCTGCCTCAATATCCAAATTAAAAAATACTGTTTTCTTTTTTTTCTTATCTAGATAATCTTTTTAAAAAGCATTAAGGTTGTTTTTCCTGCCTGTCGAGGACCAATAATTAGAGTTTACTG
>DYHM01000029.1 GCA_020724125.1 Patescibacteria group bacterium
ATTTAAATGAAAATTTCGTAGAATAAATTTTAATTAAAATGAATAACATTAAAAAATCCGCAAGTATAAAATATTATTTTCTAATAATAAGTTTAGCCATAGGAGCTATTATTTTATTATTAAGATTTTATATTTTGCCTCAGTTATTATCTGCAATAACCGATATCTTGCCGGGGGATCAAGTAAAAACAATAGAAAATCGCCTATCTTTTATAGCAATAGGTTATTTTATTTTTGTTTTTCTATCCAATATTTTTATTTGGAAAATAGAGAATGGATTGCGAAATGAAGAAAACAAAGCGCAGAATTTTTTAAATGTAAATCCCAATGATTGTCATGCTCGGGAAAAATTAAGACAGATTCTAAAAAAAAGAAAGAATTATTTTCGCGTAATAGAACCCGTTATTATACTCGTGATTGGTTTAATGGTTGGACTTTTTGTCACTACTCTAATTATTCCAATTTATCAAACAATAGAAAACATTAAATAAAACAGGGCAAATAAACACTAATTAAAAAGCAAACAAGATTTTTATTTTACTCTTTCTTTTTTCTTTCTGAAATCAGGGATTTGAATCCTTCTAAAATTTCCACTGGCAGAGCGAATATCACAGTTTTAGAAGGATCGGGCTGGATTTTTTCTATTGTTTGAAGGGTTCTTAAAGATATTCCGCCAGGCACAGTTCCTAAAATATCAGCTGCTTTTTGGAGGTTTTCGGCTGCTTTTATTTCTCCTTCGGATTTGATAATAATTGCTCTTCTTGCTCTTTCCGATTCTGCTTGCGCGGCCATTGCTCTTTTCATTGCCGCCGGCAATTCAATATCTTGGATTTTTATCGCCGTGACATCAATACCCCAAGAATCGGTGGCTGTGTCAACCATTGTTTTAATTTCAGCGGCAATTTTTTCTCTTTCAGTTAAGATGACATCAAGTTCAACTCCGCCAATCGCGTCTCGCAAGGCGGCCAAGGCGTATTGAGAAATCGCGTACTGATAGTTTTCCACATTCAAAATTGCGTCTTCCGCCTTTTCCACTTTAAAATAAACCACAGCGTTAATTCCCACCGGCACATTGTCTTTTGTGATTGCTTCTTGGCGAGGAATATCAGTAGTGGTAATTCTCATATCAATCTTGATTATTTTTTGAATGCCAGTGAAAATCCAGCGAAGCCCGGGAAGATAAGTTCCGCTATATTTTCCCAAAGTAAGAACCACTCCTCTTTCATACTGATTAATGATTCGCAAGCCGCCCAAACCGAAAATAACAAAGAGAATAATTAAAATATAGGTTATCATAAAGACCATAAAAATCTAAAATTATATCTATTTTTTCGTTTTTCGACCTCTTCCTTAATATTAAGCGCTACGCAAAATACCTTTTTTGAATTTTTGCATTAATACTTAATAGTCGGGGAATTTGATTATTATTATATCAAAAAATGAAATAAAAATACAATGATTTTTCATTTGATGAAAAATTAACAGAGGATAACCCCCTGTAAATTTTACAGATGGCCGCTCCTTGTAAATGTTTGGTTTTAATTTTTTAAAGATCCATCATTTATCGAAATTAAACCTCAATAAAGGACTCGTAGAATTACTGCGATCGCTTTAATTCTACGAGTTCATTGGTTAAATGCTTAAATTCAAAATTTTCATTTTTACAATTTTTATTGTTTTTAAAACACTGGCGATTTGGGGAGATAGGGTTGTTTCTTAATTGCAATGTTTTCTTAAATGTTTTCTTAATTGCAATGTTTTTTGAATGTTTTTTTATTTTATTTTTTTCTTCTAAACAGTTCGCTGCTTTATTTAAAATTTTATTTTTGATATAATTAAAATAAAAATATGATTAAAAGGGGCGATTTATATTATCCATCAAGGAAATTTAAAAAAGGAGCTTGGATAAAGGATAAAAAAATTTATCAGGAAGCGCTAAAAAATCCAATTAAATTTTGGGAGGAATTAGCCCAAGAACTTTTTTGGTTTACCCGCCCAAATTTTGCTCCGCAAAATTTGGGCGGGTAAAAATGGGAAAAAACTTTTGTTCATAATCCACCTTATTTCCAATGGTTTGTTAATGGAAAAATAAATATAACAGTGAATATCTTCGAGAAAAATCTTTTGGACTGGGAAAATATAAAAAATAAACCAGCAGTAATTTGGGAACCAGAACCATTAGAAGAAAAAGAAAAAGTTTTAAACTACGAAGAACTTTTCAAAGAAGTTAATAAATTAGCCAATGTTTTAAAAAAATTAGGAGTGAAAAAAGGAGATAGGGTAGGAATTTATTTGCCGATGATTCCAGAAGTAATCATTTCAATGTTGGCTTGCGCCAAAATCGGCGCTGTTCATACTGTTGTTTTTTCCGCTTTTTCGTCAACTGCTTTAAATGCGCGATTACAAGACACTAAAGCAAGAATTTTAATTACCGCTGATGGTTATTATAGGCGAGGCGGAATTGTTAATTTGAAAATAAACGTCGATGAAGGAATAAAAGAAACAAAAGTTGAAAAAGTAATTGTTGTTAAAAGGGTCGGCAATGAAATAAACTGGCAAGACGGAAGAGATTTTTAGCGCGAAGAGCTGGTAAAAAACGAAAAAGATTTTTGCGAACCAGAAATAATGGATTCAGAGGATTTATTTTTTGTGTTGTATACAAGCGGAAGCGCGGGAAAACCCAAAGGATGTATTCATGCCTGTGGCGGCTATATTGTTCAGGCTTATTGGACCGGAAAATGGATTTTTGATTTTCATGATAATGATATTTTTTGGCGCGCCGCTGATATAGGGTGGATTACCTCTCATACATACGGTTGCCACTCGCCATTGCTTAACGGTATTACTTCAATTATTTTTGAAGGAACGCCCGATTCTCCAACGCTTGACAGATAGACTCAAATTATTGAAAAGCATAAAGTAACGATTTTTTATACCGCGCCCACAACAATTAGAATGTTTGAAAAATACGGAGCAGAGATATTAAAGAATTATAAATTTAAGACATTGCGGCTTTTAGGTTCAGTGGGTGAGCCAATAAACGAAAATGCATGGCAATGGTATTTTAAAAATGTTGGTAAAGAAAATTGTCCAATTGTTGATACCTGGTGGCAGACAGAAACAGGCGGAATTTTAATAAGTTCTTTGCCGGGAATTAGACCTTTTAAGCCGTGTTTTATTGGGAAGCCATTTCCGGGAATAAAGACCGATATTTTAGATGATAAGGGAAAATCTTGTCCAAACGGAAAAGAGGGAAACTTGGTTTTACTTTCTCCTTTTACGCCGGGATTATTGCGAGGAATTTACAAAAATCCCAAGAAATATTCAGAAACATATTGGAGCCAATATGGGACAAAAAAATATTTTACTTCTGACGGCGCTTATAAAGATAAACAGGGTTTAATTAGAATTATTGGCAGGGTTAACGACGTGATTAAGGTGGCTGGACATAGAATAACTACTGGTGAATTAGAAAATGCTGTCGCAAAACATAAAGACATTATTGAATATTGAATGCGCTGTTGTTGGCATTCCAGACAATATAAAAGGAGAAGCGCCAGTTGTTTTTGTTATCCGAAAAAAAATGTCAGAGATCCGATCTCTGGCAGATTTGAAAACGGAAATTGTTGAACAAGTCAGAAAAGAAATTAGTCCCATTGCTTTGCCAAGGGAAGTTTATTTGGTTGAGGATTTGCTAAAAACCCGCGGCGGGAAAATTATGAGAAAGATTTTAAAAAAGATACTTATCAACGATGAAAATTTAGGGGATTTAAGCGCCCTCGCCAATCCCGAGGCCATCGCGGTCCTAAAGAAAACTTTATTTAGTTATGGGCGTCTATGAATATTGTAATTGAGAATAAAAAAGTTTTTCAGTATAAAGTTTTGGAAAAAATAAAAGCTGGAATTGTTTTAACAGGGCAAGAAGTTAAATCAATTAAAACGGGTCGGTTAATCTTAACTGGTTCTTTTGTGGTAATTAAAGGAGAGGAAGTTTTTTTAGTCGGAGCCGCTATTCCTCCTTATCAACCAAAAAACGCGCCAAAAGATTATGATTCTCAGAGGCCGCGAAAACTACTTTTGAAAAAAAAGGAAATAAAACATCTGATTGGCAAGGTTCAACAAAAGGGCTTGACGATGATGCCATTAAGGATGTATACTGAAAAAAGAAATCTCAAGTTAGAATTTGCGGTAGTTAAGGGAAAGAAAAAATACGATAAAAGGGAAGAAATTAAAAAGAAAGAAATCGAAAGAAAGATGCGGAAGATATTGAAAGTCAATAAGGTTTATTAGAAACAAAATGGGGATGATGGGATTTGACAAAAATTTAAACTGAAACAAGCAGGTCGAGTTTTAGAAACTCGTTAAACTTCTAAAAATCAAAAAGCGCAAACTTTTTAACTGGCTCATTTGCCAGACCTGCTTACGCTTACGTTTAAGCTAAGCCATCTTCCTGTTGATTCTCGGTAAACAGGGTAAGGTGTCATATTTCGAGATAGACAACTGAAATTGGTTTTTACCAGTGCGTCCGACAAACGGTATGCTGTCCTGTCCTTAATCAGTTGTTGAAATTTTTAAGGACTCGAATCTTGAAATTTTTGTCCTTTTCATTCAGGATTTTAAGACAAAAAAGGACTGCGCCTGGAGAATTGTTTCAGTAAAGATTTTTGGACGAGGGTTCGATTCCCTCCATCTCCACTTCTTTATTTTTATTTTATTTTTGTTTAAAAAACCATTAATTAACAATCAAATAAAAGCGAAAGAGGTAAGGGTCATAGATTTGGATGGCAGACAGCTAGGAATTTTTAATTTAGAAGAATCTTTAAGAATGGCTAAGGAAAAGAATTTGGATTTAATTCAGATTACAGATAAAGTTGAGCCGCCGGTTTGTAAAATTTTAGATTATGGTAAATATCTTTATTGGGAAAGGAAAAAGGAAAGGGGGAAAAGAGGCAAAAAAACAGGAGAACTGAAAAATATAAGATTGGGTTTTAAAATTTCCGACCACGATTTGATTACTCAAGCTAAAAAAGCCGAGAGTTTTTTTAAAAAAAATCATAAAATTAGAATAGAAATGGTTTTAAAGGGAAGAGAAAAGAATTTAACCAGCTTTGCCGAAGAAAAAATTAAAAAATTTTTGGAAATTTTAAGAAAAACATTTTGTTTAAAGATAGAAAAGGAATTAAAAAAAGAAGGTCGAGGCCTAACAATGATGATTTCAAAAAATAATAAAACTCCCATTTAAAGGTTTTTAAAAAAGTTTACGAAAACAGTTTATGAAAACACGTAAATCAATTTTGAAACGTTTTAAAATTACTAAAACAGGTAAAATCCTGAGAAGGCCGATTGGTCAAAACCATTTTCGGGCAAAAAAAACAGGTAAGAAAATTCGTCAGAGTCGACGATGGGTAAGGGTCGGAGCGGTTTTATCCAAAAAAATAAAAAAATTAACTTAATCTTATGAGTAGAATTGGCAAAAAACCAATTTTAATACCACCGGGAGTAGAGGTAAAAATAGAAGACCAAAGAGTCATTATTGAAGGTTCGGAAAATAAAGTTTCCCAGAAAATTCCAGAAGAAATTTTGGTTAAAAAAGAAGATAATAAAATCATTGTTTCAATAAAAAGAAAATCGCAAAAAAGTTCGGCTCTTTGGGGGTTGACAAGGGTTTTGTTGCAAAATCATATTATTGGCGTTAGTTCCGGCATTGAAAAAAAATTAGAAATTCAAGGAGTAGGTTATCGGGCTTCAATGGAAAATGAAAAGATATTGAAATTAGAACTTGGCTTTTCCCATCCTGTTAAAATAGAAATCCCCGCTGGAATTAAGGTTTCCATTGCAAAAGAAAGCTTAATTAGTGTTTTTGGTTTTGATAAACAGAAAGTTGGTGAATTCGCCGCTAAAATAAAAAAACTTAAACCAGTTGAACCATATAAAGGAAAGGGAATTAGATATTTTGGTGAAATAGTGAGGAGGAAGGTCGGCAAAAAAGCAGGAACTGTAAAATAATCAAAATATGAGAAAACTGTTAAAAAAAGAAAAACGAAATAGACGTCATAAGCGGGTAAGGGCTAAAATTTTTGGCACGACTGAAAAACCCCGACTCTGTGTTTTTCGTTCAAACAAACACATTTATACTCAATTAATTAATGACGAACAAGGTCGTATCCTCTTGGCGGCAGATGACAAGTCTTTTTTAGATGTTTCCCAAAAAGATCAAAAAGACAAGAAAAAGACAGGAGGAAAAATCGCAATTGCCCTTGAGGTGGGGAAGTTAATTGCCGAAAAAGCTTTAAAACAAAAAATAAAAAAAGTGGTTTTTGACAGGAGTGGTTATAAATATTACGGTCGGGTTAAGGCATTAGCCGAGGGGGCGAGAGAGAAAGGATTAGAATTTTAAATATGCTTAAAAAACAACAAAAAAAATCTATTTCTCCTGAAATAATAAAAGATAAAAATGAAGATAAAATAATAGAAAGTAAGACAAAATTAAAAGACGAATTTGAATCCAGTCTTTTAGATTTGGCTCGGGTGACCCGAGTGACAGCCGGGGGAAAGCAATTAAGATTCCGGGCAGTTATTGTTATTGGCAATAAAAATGGAAAAATTGGTTTAGGGGTGGCCAAGGGCCGAGATGTGAGTCAGGGAGTAGAAAAAGCGACCAGATTGGCTAAAAAAAAATTTATTGAGATTCCCTTTGTGGCCGATACCATTCCTTATGAAGTGGAGGCAAAATTTGGGCCGGCTCGGGTTCTTTTAAAACCGCAGACAAGGGGCAGGGGATTAGTGGCTGGCGGCGTTGTAAGAGTTATTTGTCAATTGGCTGGCATCAGAAATATCTCTTCTAAACTTCTTTCTCGCACCAGAAATAAATTAAACATTGCAAGGGCAACGATAAAAGCTTTGGAGAAATTGAAATCCTATAACCCAGTTATAAAAAATAATTGATAAATAATTGATAAATTCTAAATCCAAAATCCTAAATACTAAACAAATCCAAAATCCGAAATCTCAATGACTAAAACTCGTTTGTTTTAAATTTTGAATTTAGAATTTTGAATTTGTTTAGGATTTAGAATTTCGGATTTTGGATTTATATTAGTCATTAGACATTTTAGCATTAGACATTGATTAGGAATATTAGGAATTAAAAATTTTAACTTAATTATTCTATGCAGTTTCATCAATTACAACCAATTCATAAATTAAAAAAGAAAAAAAAGATTGGCCGCGGCGGCAAACGAGGTCGTTATTCTGGCAAGGGAATTAAAGGACAAAAAGCCAGAGCCGGGAGAAAACTCCAGCCAGTTATTCGAGAATTAATAAAAAGATATCCTAAATTAAGAGGATATAGACAAAAATCAAAAATGAAAAAGCAAAAATCAAAAATTGCGATTTTAAATTTAGATATCTTAGAGAAAAATTTTGTCGCCGGAGAAAAAATCACTCCAAAAATTTTATTTGCAAAAAAAATAATTTCTAAAATAAATGGAAAAATACCAAATGTAAAAATATTAGGAAAAGGAGAAACAACAAAACCGATAATTATTGAAGATTGCCTTTTTTCAAAATCAGTAAAAGAAAAAATTGAAAAAGCGGGAGGAACAATTAAAATTTCTAATCTTCAATAAATTTAATCAAAGACCAAAAACCAAAAACAAAAAATCAAAACCACAGATTAAAAATTAAAAACAGAATTTTATTTAGCGCAAAGGTCAAAAAATTAATCATCTTTAATTTATACAAATTTATGCAAAGAGAACCAAAATTTAACGGACAACCAAATCCTGAAATTTCAGAGAGAGAGAGAGAGTAGAAGTTAAAAAAGTGGAACTTTTAAAAAAATTATTAAACGAAATAGATATACTTTTGAACGATTGGGAAATCATAGAAGAAGAAATTACCCCTGAAATGTATTTACCGGAAAATAAAGAAAAACTTAAGCGCATTGAAAAAAATAAATTAAGAAAAGTTTGGTTTGCTTCAATACTTAATATTATAATTACGCTAAATATTCTTTTTAAGGATAACGCATTTATAGAAAATTTAAAAGGCGAAGTATCTGATTTATGCGATAAAGTTCGTCCGATAAAAAAAACAAGTGAAAAATTAGTGAAAACAGGGGATAATTTATTAAAGGAAATTAAAACCGGTATTCAACAAATATTAGAAGCATTAGGGATGTTAAACGAAAAGAATGTTGATTAAAATAATTTTTAATTTTTGGATTTCGAATTTTGAATTTGTTTAATAAAAATGTTGTTTAATAATATTTTGAGGTATTTTTATAATTTTTCCCTTTAAAAAACCTTATAAATAAATGGTTTATATGGCATCAATTTGCTAAAATTCACAAAAAACTTTATTAAACAACATCTTTAATAAACGACGATTGCTGGTTGAGGGAGAAGTATCAATATCGTGCGGCATATCTTT
>DYHM01000135.1 GCA_020724125.1 Patescibacteria group bacterium
CCGATTATAAAATAAAACCGTGTGAGGCACATTATTCTGGTTTGCATAAATTTGAAAATTGGGGTTGTGGAAAGAAGCCATATAAATGTATACTTAAGGATGATTTTGAGAAAGTGTTCCAGAAGATGATTGAAGCAGATGGTATAATCTTAGCTGCTCCTCTTTATTATCCAGTACCAGCGAAATTAGTAGCTTTAATGGAAAGATTGATGGCAATAGTTTATTTTGCAAAGAAGGCGAATAAAAATTATATTTGGCCTCTCACGGGTAAGCCATTCGGGGCAATTGCAACTTCTTATGAAGATAGTAACATTTTAGTTTTGAAGATATTAAGAAAATTTGGGTTCATCGCAAGAATGTATTTAGTGAGAGAAGCAAAAAATAAAGTTTTTAGTGTTGATGCCAAGGGCGGGGTTGAAAAAAATCCGAATAGTTTGAAAGAAGCAAAAAAACTTGGCTCATTAGTTGCGAGGACGCTTATAAAAAGGAAAGAGAGAACTAAAAAGAAAGAAAAAATATGAAATTTACATTAGAACCAAAGCCACCTTTTAACTTTGATTTACTTTGGAAATTTTTTGCATGGAAAGATCCATCTCCCGAGATTTATGAGAGCGGAGTGTGGAATAGGGCTTTGCGAATAGATAAAACATTATTTCCAGTTAGGGTAGAATCGGTTGGTACGGTGGAAAAACCAAAACTTGATGTTGAAATTCTTTCAGAAGTAAGTGAGATTCAAGTAAAAAGATTGAAGGAAAGGATCGAATGGATTTTTAATTCACAAATGGATTTAGAAGAATTATATCGTTTTATGGAAAAAGATAAAAAACTCAAGAGAATAAAAGAACGGTTGTATGGTTTAAAGCCTGCGAACTATGCCACGGTTTTTGAGGGAGTTGTAAAGACGATAATCCAGCAACAAATTTCTTTGATTGGAAGTATGCACATAACCACAAGATTAATTTTGAGATTTGGTGAGAAGACAAAAGTTGGCAAGGAGATGTTCTATGAATTTCCCTCTCCGGATTCATTAGCGGATGCTTCTTTAATCGAATTAAAACAATGCGGTTTAAGTAAACAAAAGGCAATTTATATCAAAGAATTTTCAAAGAGAGTTGTGGAAAATGAATTCGATCCAGAGGGAATAATAAAACTTTCTGTTTCTGAGGGAATTGAAAAATTGATTCAGATTAAAGGGGTAGGTTTGTGGAC
>DYHM01000136.1 GCA_020724125.1 Patescibacteria group bacterium
CTCAAAATTTTAACCCATTTTCAAAATTTAGTCCCAAATGCTGAACGGTCTCGAATTTAATATCGCAATTATCTCAACTTATGAGGCAACGTACTTCTCCCTCAACTTATTGAGAAGTTATTAATATTGGTTTAAATTGTAGATTTTAAAATGAAAAATTCACAAGATGATAAAATTTTTAGAAAAGTTGATAGGTGCACAGAAAAAATTTCAAAAAAGTTTCCTGATATACCTATTCATAACCTACGGCTTATAATATTAAACTTACTAAAGCCAAAAATTTGGCCTAGAAAATTTTTATTAAGAAAAATAGGTAATAAATATGTCCCCTGATGAAATAATTTTGTTAAAGATTTTAGGCGAACTTAAAAAAGTAAAGTTAGAAGCAATCCTTGTAGGTGGAGTTGCTTGTGCATTGCAGGGTGTTCCTATAATGACACAGGATATTGATTTTTTTATCCGTGATACAGAACTTAACAGGAAAAAAATTAACCAGTTTGCAGAAAATCTTAATTGGAATGTATTTAAATTTAATGATGCTATTACTGAAACAATCCGTGTTGAAGGGAAAGAAGTTGTGGTTGATTTTATCTTTCGGTTAGGTCCAAAACAAACTTTTGAAAATGTCCGCTCAAGAACAAAAAAGATTAAAATAGAAAATACATTTTGTAAGGCCGCATCATTAGAAGACATACTTTATGCAAAAACTTCTATTGGTAGAGATAAGGATAAGGCTGTATTAAAAATTATTCAGGATACTATTTGTATAAGAAATGATATTTTAAAATAATTTTAATAGCCGCTTTAATTCAAGAAGAAGCTTGCTCTATTTTCACTCTTGATTCACATTTTAAGAGTATACCAAAATGTAAAAATCTACAAAAATGGAAATTTATAATCTCCCATCTTATAGAGTGAAGATATTCATCAATGAAACCTAAATGATTGAGTATCCTATCTATAATCTGTCTACCCACATTCCCTATATTCCCACCAATAATTGATCCATTACAATAACTGAGTTATTTTCTTGGAGATTCTACTTATTATATGATAATATTTATAGAAATTTGCTTTTTCGGCCATAGTGATTTAAATATGGTTCACTTTTGAAATTTAGGTAACAGCCTCAATTAATGGATAAAGTGTTCTTAGTTTAATTCGGGCATCGTTGGTTGTAAATTGCCAATTAACTTT
>DYHM01000137.1 GCA_020724125.1 Patescibacteria group bacterium
ATTACCTTCTAAAACTTTTTCAAATTCTCCGATTTCTAAATAGTAGAAATCTTCAATGTCTTTAATTTTTGTTTTTTTAGCTAGTTTTTTTAGAAATTCAGATAAATTATCGAAAATTTTCATTTCTTTTTCAAAAAGCGTATTTCTCCAATTGTCATGAATTTTTAATGCTTTTCTTGCTAATTTTTTATCTTTTACCAAATGTTTATTTTTAAAAAGCATCAATCCTAAAGAAAAACAAAGAAAAAACAAAAAATAATGTTCTTCTGATAATCCCTTGATAATTTTGAATAGGTTTTTTTTATTCTTTAGTTCTCTTGATTTAAAAATTAATTCAAGTAAAAGTTTTTCATCTTTATCAACCTTATCTATTAAAATACGCGGATTCTTTAAAATCATTCTTTTAGATCTGTTATTAAATTTATTTTCTTGTTTAATCCCAAATACCCTAATACAACTTCCTTCTTTTGGAATCAACATTCTGGCTTGAAAAAAATTAGGACCATAAAATTTTTTTTATATATTTTTTTTCTCCCTTACATCTCAAGCTATAAATAAGAAAACTATCTCCTGTTCTAACCCCTTTAATCCATTTTTCTTTTTTAATAGTATCTATTAGTTTAGACATTTTTTATTTAAAATCTTTTTTCATTTTGCTTTCTTTGGAATTTTTACTATTCCATTATTTGCATCCACCTCCACCAAGTCTTCGTTTTTTAAAATTTGGGTGGCCACCTTAGTACCAGTTATACAAACCTTTTTTAGTTCCCGCGTTATAATAGTTGTGTGACATAAATACCATCTGTATCAGCAATAAAAGCCCTTGCTTTTTCCATTACCGACAAAAAATGGAATCTGTTGCGTCTGTGACTAGTATTTCTTCTTTTTTAAGTTTTGGAAAATCTTTATGATCTGTTAAAATTTTTACAACTCCTTTAATTTTTTGAGAGTTTCCACTGACGACTGTACCTTTAAATTCTATTATTTTTTTGGGGGTTTAAAACTTTTTTCTTTTTAAATTGTTGAACCCCTTGAAAGGATGGCAATCTCTTTGATGTTTCTCTGAGAAATTGAGTTATGGAATTTATAAAAATTACCTTTTTATTTATTGTTCTAACGGATTCTTCAAAATACAGAAGATACAAAGAGCTCATCCCAAAACATTAATTTTGCGTTATAATAAAAGAAATTAAAAG
>DYHM01000138.1 GCA_020724125.1 Patescibacteria group bacterium
TCCCCTGTAAACTTCATTAAGGCCGTTTTCGGCGGAGGGTCGCCCCCCGCCGAAAACGGCGGGGGGCGACCTCCGCCGGGTTTCATCCTTACTAATAAATATCTTTTCTATGACCAATACTAAAAAATATAGCATCGTTATCTTTAAAATAAAAAAGTCCTCGATAACGTCGAGTGATTCTGAACGAATAAACGCCTGGCAATTCTTTAATTCTTTTAGTGTGTAATCTTGGGTCAAGCCAATTATCTTTGAAGATAATCTCTTGTTTTTGAAAAAGTCTTTTTATTTCAGAGGGTAACTTTTTGAATTTATTAATAAAATCCTCGGTTTTGTAAATAATCATTATTTAGGAAGAAAAGACTTAATAGATTTAAGATAATCCTTCTTAATTTGGGAAGAATTTTTATATTTTTTAAGGCTTTCTTCAGGAATTAAAAGTAAAAATTTTCCGAGTTGATTTTTAATACTTCTGATTTCGTCTAAAAGAATTTCCAATATTGTATTTTGTTTTCTGATTATTGTTTTGGTGATCATATATAAAATATACCACAAATATACCACAATTAAAAATCAAAAGCAAACCAGAAAAACCATTTTGGTTTTTTAGACCAGTTTTACCCGAGGCTTGGCCTCGGGTTGGGTTTTTTTACATTAACTTTATAAACTCTTCTACGGAAATCTGAAAATCTTCTAAAATAGATTTCAATGTTCTCCGTTTTATGGCTTTACTTCCATGATTTGGAATAGTCGTTTGTCTTTTATCAATATCTCTTCGCCAAATTTCATGACTTCCCCTTGCTTGTCGATAAAAATAAAAACCTAATTTTTTGGCCGTTTTTGCAATATCGCGATAATTGACAACTGGAAATCTTTTAGCCATATAAAAACTAAATTCCCACAGGCACTGGAATTTGAATGTTTATATCAGATCTTTTTTTAACCTCCACAAAAGAAATCAATTCGTGATGTTTTTTTCGCAATTCAATATGAACCTTAATAACATCGCGAATATTATCTATTGTTTCTCCATAGGTTTTGCCTTCGGCATGACAACCTTGGAGTATTGGACAATAAGCAAAATAACCACCTTCCTCGCAAGATTCAATAACTATTGGATAAAAATAAATTTGATGAATTGAATTTTCCATATAATTCATTCTATCAAATCAAAA
>DYHM01000139.1 GCA_020724125.1 Patescibacteria group bacterium
ATCAAAGCAAATTAGCCATTTGATGGGTAAGTCCCAAATTGTGAACGGTCTCGACGGAAAATTTGAAGACAGGATAAAAATTGGCTTGACATTTTAGGTAGGTTTTTTTAGGAGAAGAACAGACCTCATTTTATATATCGACACCTTTAGCCAAAACCTTAAGGATAACTGGCAATAAATTGCCAGCCTAATAAAAAGATGCTGTGAACCTCTCGGCATTAAAATGCCAAGTTTCATTCAGATTGGGCATCGAAACCTGCCACTTTAGTGGCGGGAGCTTCACAATTAAAAACAATAGCCTGCCATTTTAATGGCAGGAAAAGGGGTAGTGTCAAATAGAATATGAAGGAATGTGAAAAAAATCGGAAATGAATAAAAGTTGCTTTTTGACAGATTTGATACAGGGGATTTTCACATAGACGCTTAAAATACCTTTAAAATATTTTTTGGTGACTTTTAAAACAGGTTTTCTTTTTTAAAGCGATAGGTCCAATAATACCAATCTCACGAAGTATTTTCGTATGTTGCCCATGTAGTATGGCATAAAGATTTAATGAGGTCATTTTGTTTCACCAAATCATTCCATGCCATACAACCTACCTCAAGAAGTTCATTGACTAATTTTGATAGATCATCTACCGATAACATACCTTTTACTACTAATGCTTTCATATAAGCACTTCCTGATATTTATATCGACATATTTACGAAAGAACTTTATAGGATTGGTATCATATCCTACCGCCTTGCTCTTTTAGCCTAGATAGAGTTGTGGTGACTTTCTATAGTAGGGGTTTTCTTTCAAGGCGTAGGGCAGTAGGTCCAAAATTTGTTCACGCCTTTGATTAAATCAGGGATGAGGTAGAATTTTCACATTCTATTTTTTCCCATTTTTTCACAAAAAATGGGGGAGGGAAACCCAATGGACATAATTGCTTTAAAAATAAAAAGTTAGGAGAAATTTGGGTAAAAACTTTTGACATTACCGGAAAAGGAAAAGAGAGAAGAAAAATGTCAAACGAAGGAAAAGGGTTAGAAAAGTGGGGTAAAATGACAAAGTTCCCTTGAAAAATCTACAAATTAGTCTCAAGTCCCAAATTGTGAACGGTCTCCTCAAAACACGAAATCACGAAAAGAATTATTTTGTTGACTTTTGAGCTATATTTA
>DYHM01000140.1 GCA_020724125.1 Patescibacteria group bacterium
TATAGTCTAAATTTCACGATCGTGAAAAAGACACTACAAGATAAATGAAATTTAAAATTAAAAAAATTGAAAACAAAGAAATTTGGGAGAATTTTCTTTTAGAATGCGGGGAAAAAACTTTTTTGCAATCTTGGAATTGGGGAGAGCTTCAGCAAAAAATGGGAAATAAAATTTGGCGGTTGGGAATTTTTGATAACAATGAATTAATATCAGTTGTTTTAATTATAAAGATAATTGCTAAAAGAGGAACTTTTTTATTGATTCAGCATGGACCAAACATTAAAAATCCAAAATCCGAAATTCTAAATCCTAAACAAATTCAAAATTCTAAATTTGAAATTTTAAACTCTCTTTTTAAAAAATTGAAGGAAATAGCTAAAGAAGAAAAAGCGAGTTTTATCAGGATAGCGTCACTTTTAGAAAAGAGTGAAGAAAATAATAAATTATTTCGTCATTTTGGATTTAGAAATGCGCCGATGCACGCTAATGCTTACGAGGCAACATGGAAACTTGATTTAACAATTCCCGAAAATGAGATTTTTAAAAATATGCGCAAGACCACTCGCTATTTAATTCGTCAGGCGCTAAAAGAAAAAGATATAATAATTGAAAAAAGTCAGAAAATAGAAGATGCAGAGATTTATCAAAAACTTAATCAAGAAACAGCTAAAAGACAAAAATTTGTTCCTTTTTCTTTTGAATTTATTAAGAATGAATTTGAAGCTTTTTCAAAAGAAAATCAAGCCCTATGGTTTTTTGGAAAATATAAAGGAGAGATAATGGCTGCGGCTTTAATTTTATTTTGGTCAAGAATCGGCTTTTATCATCAAGCCGCCTTATCAATAAAATGTCCTTCTAAAATTCCTCTTTCCTGTCTTTTACAATGGGAAGCAATAAAAGAGGCAAAAAAAAGAAGTTGCCTTCTCTACGATTTTTGGGGCTATGTTAATCCAAAAGAAAATCCAAACCATCCCTGGGCTGGACCAACTCTTTTTAAAATGGGTTTTGGGGGCTATAAAAAAGAATATCTTAAAACCCGGGACTTTCCGCTTTCCAAAAAATACTGGCTTATTTATCTTTTTGAGAAATTAAGAAAAACAAAGAGAGGATTGTAAAAAATATCAAAAATCAAAAATCAAAATGACATATCAAAAGTTAAAATGAT
>DYHM01000141.1 GCA_020724125.1 Patescibacteria group bacterium
ATTACTTATTTTGTAAATCATTGATGGGTAGGTAATCTTGGTTAGATTTAGATTAAAAAATAAAATAAGAAATAAAATCAAGAAAAACCTGGTCGAGCAAGACCAGATTTTTTCACTTCAAGTTTATTTTTAAAAGAACTGACTCGGGATGAGGGGAATTGAACCCCTTCCTCTGATAGGATATCTACCAGCGGGCGCCATTGCCCAACATCCCGTCAATAAATAAAAAACTGGTCTTTTAAAACCAGACCAGTTAAGTAAAAAATTAAAAATTACCTTAACTAGCCTGAATCCAAAACGACCAGCAATCGAACCAATGAAACTGGATTAAAAGAAATTGTCTCGAAAATTTTCGTATTTTTTTTAATCATAATTTTGTTGAAATTAGGTTTGACTTTCCAAAACTTCCATTTCAGTAATTTTAGCGCCGAAATTTACGGCTTCTTGTCGAGAAGGAAACCAAATATCAACATTATGGTCTTCTTTTCGTGGGTGCATTCTGTCTTCAACAACAAAAATTTTTTCTCCGAAAAGTTCTGGAAATTTTATTTTCGTTCCAAAAGGATAAAAATTATTCGCTACAATCCCTTCTCTCACCCAAGTGCCTGCCGCGGTAATAAAAGGCGTATCGTCGGTTTCTTTTATTGTAGAAGAATAACCAGTCGCAATTACTTTTACTCTTTGGCAATCTCCGGAAGATTTTTGTTCAAAATAATTAGGGAAAGAATTTAAGGAAACAAGAATACTTTCTTGAGAAATTAAAAAGTCAAAAATAACTCTTCCCTGACTAACAAAAAACTCCCCTTGGGCGTTAACTTGCTTTGTTAATGACAAAACCAAAAGGAATAATATCAAGATTCCAGCTAAAACTATCAAAATTATTGGGAGCAATCCCGCTAATTTGTTCGGATGTAACATGTAATAATATCTTTATCTTACACCAACAACCGCTCTTGTCAATGCCTAATTAAGCAAGATTAACCGAAATGATAAATGATATGGGTGGGACGCAGCGCCCCTGGCGCGATTCGAACGCGCATCCCCAGCTCCGGAAACTGATGCTCTATCCATTGAGCTACAGGGACAAATTTTAAAAATAACTTTTTTAGCTGAATATGCTTAATCCAAGAAATTAATAATGAAAATCATACAATA
>DYHM01000142.1 GCA_020724125.1 Patescibacteria group bacterium
GCTTTTGTGGTCCAAAACTGATACCTGACGTCTGATACCTGAACGCTTACGAAATTGGAAATGGGAAAGTATGAAGACCCAATTTCTAATTTCCAATTTTAATTTCTTATGAACACTTACGAAATTTACAAAAGTTTATTATACGAGGAAGATCAATGTTGCTTAATTTAATATTTTTTAACCTAACATTTATTTTATATTCAATTTCAACTATTAGTTACATCATCTTCTTGTGCTGCAAAAAGGAAAGATGGAGTAGTTATGGATATAGGATAACTATTTTAAGTTTTGCTATCCATACTTTAAGTATAGTAATAAGGGGATTTGAAAGTAATCGTTTACCAATGGCAGGGTTATTTGAATCGATGTCATTTTTTGCCTGGATGGTGGTGGTTATCTTTTGCTTTATTGAATATCGGTATAAATTAAAGATATTAGGTTCATTTGTTCTTCCAGTTGCTTTTCTTATTCTTCTTTGTGGATATTTTTTCCCAAAAGAGATAACACCTTTAGTCCCCGCATTACAGAGTTACTGGTTGGGAATTCATGTTAGTTTAAGTCTATTTAGTTATGGGGCATTTGTCTGTGCATTTGATTTTGGGTTGATGTACCTTATTCAGGATAAAGCATTAAGATTAAAAAAACAAAATGCTTATTTGCGACTTCCTTCATTAGAGATATTGGACAATCTAAGTTATAAATCTACCTCAATCGGATTTCTATTTTTAACATTAGGAATAATTACTGGTGCTATCTGGGCAAATTCTGCCTGGGGTTCATACTGGAGTTGGGACCCGAAGGAAACATGGGCTTTAATCACCTGGTTTATTTATGCGGCCTATCTTCACGCCAGATTTTTGAAAGGATGGCGAGGTAAAAAAGCCGCTTACTTAGCAATAATCGGCTTTGGATGTGTAATATTCACCTTTCTTGGAGTAAATCTCCTACTACCGGGATTACATAGTTATAAATAAAAAATTGCGGATTGCGAATTGAAAAAATCCCTCGTGGCCTACTTGCGTTTAACCCTAAATTCCCGCTTTTAATATAACCGAAAATATAACCAGATCAAAAAAACAAACAGCAATTATTGGTAAAATTGGCATAGATAGTATTATCAAGGGTTTTAAAGAGGGAGCGGAGAATA
>DYHM01000030.1 GCA_020724125.1 Patescibacteria group bacterium
ATTTGCCGCGACCCCGAGCACGGAGGCTCGGGGAAATCTTTAAGTTATATTATAAAAATACCTCAAAATATTATTAAACAACATCTTTACTAAAAAAGCTGAAAGCGATGTTTAGCTTCCAGCTTTAAATTCCTAATTGACGCTGTTGTCTGTTTATCTCGCTCAGTTCTATTTTTTTATAAAGTGGTTGTGGATTACTAACTGTAAAAGAATCAGGGTTTAAATATTTCCACTTAAGAGGGAGTTTAATATGAACCATCTGTCTAATCCGTTCCGATGTAATTGGTAAATATGGTTCTATTAATACCGCGAGATTGCGAATAACATGAACTGCGGTCGCTAGGCTTTTTTCTGCTTCCAAACGATTATTTTTAATCCTTGTCCATGGGGATGTCTCTTGAAGATAACGGTTTCCGTATTCTGTTAAGCGGAAAATAGTATGTAGACCCTCGCGAAATTGACCTTTTTTAATTGCCGACCCTACTAAAGAAAAACTTTTTCTTGTGAGTTGAAGAAATTCTTTTTCTTTGTCCGAACTTGCGTCCGGTAAATTTATACCATTGGGAAAATTTGACTTTACAAAAGAAAATGCGCGATGGATGAAATTTCCGAAGTGACCAATAAGTTCACTATTCACTTTAACTTGATAATCCGACCAGGAAAAATTAGCATCGCCTGTTTCGGGACCATTTACAACCAAATAGTATCGCAATGTTTCTGCATCAAATTGTTTTAAAAAATCAGGCAACCAAATTGCCCATTTGCGACTCTTTGAAAACTGTTTTCCTTCTAATGTAAGAAATTCTGACGAGATAATGCGATCGGGTAAATGTAATTTACCATATTCAAGAAGAATTGTTGGCCAAATAATCGTATGAAAAGGAATATTATCCTTTCCGTGGACATAATAATGAATTGCTGATTTATCTATCCAGAATTTTTCCCAAAGATCTTTATTGCCTTTAAGTTGCGCCCATTCCTTACTTGCGGAAAGATAACCGCAAACTGCCTCAAACCAGACGTAAATTCGTTTATCTTCATAGTTCGGAAGCGGAATGGGAATGCCCCATTTAATATCGCGAGTTATGGCTCTATCGGGCAATGTTTCTTTAAGTAGGTTTAATGTGAAATTCTTTGCATTTATCCGCCAATCCTTGCTTTTCTTCACCAATTCTTTAAGTTGATCATGAAATACGGAAAGACGAAGAAAAAAATGCTCGGATGGTTTCCATTCTGGTTGGTGCCCGCAAATTTTACATTGCGGATTCAAAAGTTGAGAAGGATTAAACAAAGTACCGCATTTATCGCATTGATCTCCTCGAGCATTACTAAAACGACATATTGGGCATTCACCTTCAATATATCGATCGGCTAAAAACCGTTGACACTTAGAACAGTAAGGTAGTTCTTCTGTTTTTTTGTAAATATAACTCTTCCGATAAAGCGCCGAAAATATCTCTTGAACAACTCTTTGATGATTTTTAGTGGTTGTCTCGGTGTAAATATCGTAGGAAAATTTTAATCCATTAATGAGTGTTTCGATAAATTCTTGATGATACTTTTTGGCAATTTCTGATGGATGAATCCCCTGACAATCTGCTTCAACGGCAATAGGCGTCCCGTGACAATCACTTCCTGAAACAAACAACACTTCGTCTCCGCAAAGGCGGTGATAGCGAGCAATAATATCTGCGCCAAGAAGGGCAGCTGCATGCCCGGGATGAAGTGAACCGTTGGCATATGGCCAAGCAGCACCAATAAAAATTCTCTTTTTCATAATTTTTTACCTCCTTTTTAATTATACAGAATAAATTTGCTGCATCCAGATTGGAAATACAGGCAACAACATTTCTTCGGTTCTTTTCATAATTTCACACTGAAACACATCTTTCCCTGTCCATCCATTTCCATAAGTTTCAGCAAGACTTGGACAACCTCCTCCGCAAATCCGAAACCAACGGCAATCACAGCATTCTTTCCAATCGCTATAACTTAATTTTGTTAACTCTGGAAATTGTAAAACCTTAATACAGGCGTTGATTAAACTTTTTTTAATTGGCACCACTCTGTTTCTATCTACACTGCAAAACTGAACACAACCATTAGCATTAATAACCATATATTTGCTCTGCTGAAAACAATCTAAGCAAGGATTACGAGTCATATTTATTAACACCCGATCTTCTTCTTCACTAATGTTTTTAGTAAAGAAAGAACCTCGTAAAGCTATAGGGAATGGCCTTTCTTTAAAGTAAACTCGTAAAAATTCTCTTAAGCGAATAAATATCGTATCCCAATCCACAAAAATATCTGAATGCTTACATGCGTATCCTTTTTGTACTACAAAACCCAGCTTCCATTCACTTATATAGTGCCCATCTTTTGCTAATTTTACCGCAGTATCTTTCAGTAAGTCATAGAATAGAAATAAATCTATGGCTGGGGAAAGTACAGTATTAATCGACAAATTACAATTATATCGTAAGACATTCTTTATTACACGCCTAGGATTAACTCCCGGCCTTATATCATTAGGATCAAGAGACACTGCTACTGCCTGTGGTTGAAAATCTTTTCGCCAAATTATTCCATTCGTCATTAACATCCATGGTAAACCCGTGTCCTCAACTAATCGATTAACTAATTGAGGATAAACCGTTGGTTCTCCGCCTGTTATAGTAATTGTCTTTGCAATAGAAGAAATTTCTTTAATAATAATTTCGATAACTCTATCAGAAAGTTCTATTATTCTATTAGTATCGGCAATGCCAGTAATACCATAACAATGGCGACAGACACTCGTTAAATTACAGCGATTTGAACATTCTATCCCTATGGCTGATATTTTTTCCATTTTATACCTCCCTCTGTAAAGATTAGGGAGGCGCCATTACAATGACGCCTCTTTAATTCACCATTATCACGTTCCGCAATCACCACCATTCATCATTATAATGCGTTTGCTTACGGGTGTGACTTTTAGAGATATACCGTTACGGGTACGAATAAGATTCGAAAAGGTAGATAAACGTGAATTTCTTTTCACTTTTTTGTTCTCTTTTTTTACTCTCATTTTATAACCTCCGTTTTTCCTGCTCTTTTCAAACTGAAATACTGACTGAAATACTGACTTACTTTCATTATACCCGCGTTGACAAAAACTAAAAGTTTTATAGGAGAACTCTTTAATTAAAAACTAAAAAAATTTTTAATATCTAATTTCATTTCTTCAAGTTCTTTTTTAAACTCTTCTTTCAAAAAAATCCATTTCTCTTTTAACCATTTTTTAGCCTCAAAATATTTTTCTTCTTTCCAGGTCTGATAAATTTTCTGATGAATTTTTTGCCAAAACTCAAAAATTTTTTTATTGATTTTTTTTCCTTTTTCTTGAATCTTTTCCCAAAAAATTTTTAACTTGACCCATTTATCGCCTTCATCATCACTCTTAATTTCTTTTATTACTGGCTCCCCTGATGCCGCTGGTTCCTCTGAACTTAAAGCAAATCCCAAAAAACCTCCTGTTAAAACAAAAGAGCAAACCAAAATTAAAAGTAAAAAACATTGATTCCTCATAAATTCCGAAAAAACGCGTTTAGCATCTTTGAATTAAATACCCAATGATTATTATTTTACTTGTTTTTCTTTCTAAAACAAGTTTTTTTGTTAAATGAGAGTGTTGAATAATTATTTTTCCTTGCTGATTTATCTCTTGGTTGATTTGTCTCTTGGTTGGCGTTGGTTCGGATAAAAGATATTATACGAATCTCCACGAATCGCGAATCTTCGCGAATCACGAATTATTCAACGGTCTACAAATAATTGTCCGCTTTTATAAAATTTTATAAAATTTTCCACAAAAAATTTGACAAGGCAGTTGACACTACTTTTTTACCACGTTAAAATAAGTTATAATAATTATAAAATAGATTAAAAATAAATGAAATGCTAAAAAAATTAGATAAAAAAGTTTTTATTTATTTGGGAATAATAATTAGTTTCCTAGTTATTTTGATAATAGCTGGTTTTGTTGTTTATTTTTTAATTAAAAAAGCAGAAATAGAAATTAAACCGTTAGAACCAAAAATTGAAGAGCCAAAACCCTTGTCAGAAGAAATAATTAAAAGCTTGACAGCGCCGAGCGGCGTCAAACCACAACCATTGCCCAAAGAAGTTATTGAAAGCCTAACCGCGCCGAGCAAAACAAAACCAGAACCTTTATCTGATGAAGTAATTAAAAGCCTGACCGCGCCTCGAACTAAATAAGATTATAACATTTTTACCAAAATGAATAAATTTTTAGTCCTATTAACATTATTAAAAAAAAAGATTTTTATTCTTTTGGGAATTGTTTTATTAATAATAGGAATTATTATCTCTTTTCAATTTTTCCTCTCCCTCCAAAAACCAATTATAGAAACAGCGAGAGCCGATTCGGAATATAATGTTTCTGGTTTTGCCTGGTCAGAACATTTGGGCTGGATAAGTTTTAATAGCAATAATTGCGATACTGACGATAATGGAAAATCCAATGGAGATTTAGGTTGTCCGCCCGAGGGAACAACTATAGCAAATTATGGAGTGAGGATAAATTTTACTAATGGTAATTTTTCCGGCTATGCTTGGGCAGGCGGAGGCAAAGACCATGAAGGAAATCCAATGCCAACTATTGGTTATATAAGATTTGATCCCCCTTCAAAAGACGGATATCCGATAGGAGACGGTTTTCCCAATTATTCTGCTTGCCTGGACTTGCCAAATAATAGCAGCGAACCCTGCAATGGGGCCAAAGGAGAATGGAATATCACTGGCTGGGCAAGAGCTTGCAGTGTTTTTAAAAGTAATTGTGAAGGCGAATTAAACCCAGACGAAGAATTAGGCGGTTGGGATGGTTGGATTAAAATGGCGGGAACAACTCAAGATAATAATCCTTATGGAGTTTGGATAAATGAGACAACAAATGAACTTCATGGCTGGGCTTGGGCTGGCGACGACTCTAATGACACGGCTATTATTGGCTGGATTAGTTTTAATTGCGCCGAAGGTGGAGCAAGCGGCGGAGATATTTGCTCTACCTCAACTTATAATGTTTCTGTGTCTCAACTTCCGCCAGTTGTTAGTAATCTTACCTATTCTTATGATAATGCTTGTTCTCAATCAAGAATTCCTTCTTTCTCTTGGAATGTTAATATTTCACCTCCTTATGATTATCAAATTCAAATTTGTAAAAATTCAGGATGTACCGACTCTAAGGATCCTTTAATAAACGAGGTGGTTGAAAATACAGTATCTACTTCTTGGATGCCTAATTCTGTCACTTGCAGGTCTTGTTGTAACACCGAACCCTACAATAAAATTGAATTTGGCGGCGTAAATTATTTTACCCGAGTAAAAGCGCAAAAAACAGGAACTAATAATTGGTCGGGTTGGGCGGAAATTTCTTTCACCACTAAAAATAATTGTTATCCCTTTGTTAATTTCAATTGGAGTCCTTTATTGCCAAGAATAGAAACTCCTGTTCAATTTTGTTCTGTGGGCGCGGCTGAAAAATGCGCAACCCCGCCCTCGGATGGATGGAGTGACTGTTATGCTTCTCCTTGTCAATGGTTTTGGGAATTTCCTTTAGATTGGCAATTTGTCGCTGGAAGCGATGCCGCTTCAACAAATCCAACCGGGAAGTTTACTAGTAAAGGTGATAAAAATGTTAATTTAAAAATTACAGATTCCTCGGGTTACAATTGTCAGAAATCACAACCAATAAAGATTCAGGCGCCTCTTCGACCCAAATGGAAAGAAGTGGGACCATAATTAGGATTAGATATTTAGCTTAGATATTCTTTTTTCTCTATCCCCCCACCGGCTGACATTGTCAACCGGTGGGGGATTTTTTGAATTTTTAAAAACACTGCTCGGTCGCAGGGCGACCGAGCAGTGAAAATTGCCGATATTAATGCAAAACAAATTCACCAAGGTCATACCCCTGAGTGGCTTTTATTTTGCGGAAGGTCGCCCTCCGCAAAATTTCCAATTTTTTCATTAAACTTTACGCAAAGAGAGGTTGTAAATTTTTTGAAAGTCGCGAATATTACGCGTAAGAAAAGTGGAGCCGGTAAAAATTGCTGTCGCCGCAACAATGCTGTCAGGAATTTTAATTTTATATTTTCTGCGCAAAAAACCGACGATTCTGGCAGACGCGAATCTAAAGAGATAATTGATAATGTTTGTAAAAGACCGTCAATTTGTTTTTCCTCTTCATCGGTTAAATTAGAAAATCCGAAAAGTTCCATTTTCGGTTATGGCAGAAATATAAACAGGACAATTCTGAGAAAAAATATTCTCTAAAAAAGAGGTGGCGCTTGGATCATCTTTGAGATAATAAATAATCGTATTGGTGTCAAGAATATACATTAAAGATGTTGTTTAATAATATTTTGGGGTATTTTTATAATTTTTCCCTTTTAAAAACCTTATAAATAAATGGTTTATATGGCATTAATTTGCTAAAATTCACAAAAAACTTTATTAAACAACATCTTTACTTTAATTAAGTAAATCAAAAATGATAACATTTAGATCGACTTTTATTTAATTTATTCTATCAATAAGACAAGCAAAATTCAATTAAGATGGACGACGTTAATTTGTCCATCAACCATTAGGATATTGAATAACTGGGTCAAATATTTTTTAAAGCATCAAACTTTAAAGCTCTAAATAATATCGTAGAATTGAGGCGATCGCGGTAATTCTACGAATCCTTTTTTTCTTTTTTAAATGAAGTTTTCAATCATCCTCTAGCTCTGGGTTTTTTTAAAAACAATGAAGCCCCCAACCGCTCCAAGGTCTGGGTTTTAAAAAACAATAAAATGTTTAAAAATTAAAATGAAACAAATTAAAATCAAAAAAGTCGAAATTTCAATCATACTTTTAGTCGTTCAATAAACCATTTAGTTGCGCTTGCAAATTGAATGTAGGTGATTTTACTAAAATTTTTTTAAAAAAAACAAGAGCAAATGGAGATATCTAAATTTGATTATTACTCTTTAGAAAAGCACCATTAACACAACTCCGATATCCCTTAGAGATGGCGCAAGAACCATATAATTTTCTTAAATGAGCTAAATTCCCTATTCTGATTTTTCATGCATTTTCTCTTCTAATTTTATCCACTCTTTGTATCTTTTTTCTATTTCTTTCTTTTCTTTTTCAATTCTTTGGTGAACTTTTTTTAATTTTTCTGGAATTTCTCTTTTTTTCTTTTCAAAATAATCATAAATTGCTTCATAAAGAGCGTCGACCGCCAAAACTGAGCAATGAATTTTTATCGGTGGTAAGCCTCCTAATTTTTTTACAATTTCTTCTCTGTTAAAATTCAAGGATTCTTCTAATGTCTTTCCTTTTACCAAATCAGTAATTACGCTACTTGCGGCAATGGCAGCTACGCATCCATAGGTTTCAAAGCTCACATCTTTTATTATCTCTTTTCCTTTTTTATCTTTGCCAACATTAATATAAAGGCGCATAACGTCCCCGCATATAATATTTCCAGCCTTGCCAACACTATCGGGATTTTTAATTTTTCCCATATTATGCGGGTTTCGAAAATGCTCAATAACTTTTTTTGTATAAAGACCGATTTGATTCATATCAAAAAAAATATCTATTGACTCTCGTTAATTAGGTTGAAACCTTTTTCTTATATTTCCCCTTATTTGATAAGGGGTTTCAAGTAACTAGAAGGACAATCTATTTACTGAAAGTCAGTATTTATCTTATCAGTTTTATCTTACCAAGATAAACTTACATTTCAACTAACCAAAATATCAACTGACTAAAATAACCAAAAAAGGAGACTAAAAAAGGACTCGTAGAATTACTGCGATCGCCTTAATTGTACGAATTTATTATTTTGATATTTAC
>DYHM01000143.1 GCA_020724125.1 Patescibacteria group bacterium
TAATAAAGGATTGTTTAAAATTCTTAAATCATGCTAATTTTAGTTCAATTAAGTTCGAGAATTTATTTGGGAAAATTTAGAATTCAACCAGTATATAACGTAGGATTGTGATATTATTGTCATAGTAGAAAGCTAATTCTTTAATCTGGTTAAAGATGTTTCGACCTTTAACCTTAATTTTAGAACGCTTTCTACTTTCATTCCGGACTGCTTTTACTTTCTTAAACGCTTCATTCCTGTTCAAAAAGTGTTCAGGATCATTATAGCCAAGAGAAAGACTTGACAAGACCTTTAAAAGGTGTATTATAGTGTTAATTGGAAGATATTTTCAATGACTTATGATAAATTCTAAATCCAAAATCTTAAATCTTCGCCCGCCTAAATTTTGCTTCGCAAAACTTTAGCGGGCAAGCAAATTCGAAACCCAAATGACAAATGCCAAATCGCTATCAAAAGAATTTCTAATTTTTAATTTTAAATTTTTAAATAAATCCCAATGATTTAATTTTTAAAAAGTTTAAAAATTAAGAAATTAAAAATTATTTAAAAATTAAAAATTTGGATTTAAAAATTCATTTGGATTTGTTTAGAATTTAGGATTTTGAATTTAGGATTTTATTGTGGAGTTTGATTGATAATTGAAAATTATAAATTGGGCGATGAAAGTTCTTTAAAAAAATTTCTTCTCAGATGCTAAAGTGGACGTAATGAATAAGTTAAAAGTTCAAAGTTCAAAGTTCAAAGTTCAAAATGACAATTTAAAATTAAAAATTGTGTCCGGTTTAGCGTCTAGGAAGAAAAATATTTCAAAAATTTTCTGATTAGATGACTTTTTTTATGGAGGTGATTGAAGTGGGGTATTTTTATGAGTGTAAGAAGTGTAAAATGTTTTTTGTGGAACATCAATAGGGGAAACAAGAGCAACTGATCCCAAATTAGCTTCTTTTTTGGACAAGAGGAAGTGTCAATGTAAGGGAAAGTTAAAAGATTTAAAAAAGGAGGTGAAAAATGAAAACGATAAAAATCGATTTTTTTTGTAATAAGTGCAAAAAAAAGATCTACGGAACACTTAAAGATACTAATGAGTGGGTCAAATTACTAAATATAAACACATGTCCCTTCTGTAAGCAA
>DYHM01000144.1 GCA_020724125.1 Patescibacteria group bacterium
ATTTTTATTTGCATACGTTAAGCATTTTACACCTTAACGTATCGTTAGTCAACAGATATTGATGTAATAGGCGCTGATGGTAATCATATTCATCTTTTTTTTGGAGCTGCGCCTCGATATAGTCCAACTGAGATAATGAAAATAGTCAAAAGTATTTCAGCCAGAATAATCTTCCAGGAATTTCCTGAAATAAAGAAAAAACTTTGGGGAGGTGAATTCTGGGGAGATGGATATTATGTCAGAACGGTTGGCAATGAGGTAACCGAAAATGTTATTAAAGAATATATCAGCAAACAAAGAAAATCTCAACATAAATCGCTTAAACAACTTAGGTTTCTGTTTTAAGAAACCCTACCCTTGGGACGGTTGGGAGTTTCATTTTATCAAATCAAAATCATAAGTCAAACTAAAATGCAACCAAGCCGTTAAAACCGTGTTATCAAAATACAAAGTAAATCCCGTTAGAAAGCGCTGGAGATTTAAATTCAGCTAGCGCTTTCTTAAAAATAAAACTGTCAATTCGTTCTTGAGTTCAAAATTGAATATAATCTATCCATCGAGTCCCCAGTAATGAATAGGATAAATAGTAATGAATAGGATAAATTTCGCGAGGCGGCCTCCAAATCGTTGACTTTTACTGAAATGTGCTCTATTCACATCACATTCCAAAATTATACTTTTATGATATAATCTAAACAATGAAATATCCAAAATTAGATGAAAAAGAAAAACAAGAATTAAAAGACATTATTAAAAATAATAGTAATAATAGTAATTCTAATCAGGAAATCAAGAGGGTTTAGGCTATCTTATGACTGACAAGACAAAAAGAATAACTATTGCAAAAAGAATAACTATTGCAAAGAAAAAATCCCAAAATAGAGGTCTCTAATAAAAAAGAAAATAGAAGTGTTTATGGATTTTTAAATATTAAAACAGGACAAGAACGCGCTTTTAAAACTTTGAAGCAAAATATGTTTATCACGGTTGAGGTTTTAGAAAAGTTAAGAAAAATTTATCCTTATCAAAGATTGTTAATCTTCCGGGATAATGCTGGTTGGCACAGAGGTTCAAGGGTTCAAGAATTTATTCAAAAAGATAAAAACA
>DYHM01000145.1 GCA_020724125.1 Patescibacteria group bacterium
TTCTTTTTGTCATAGCTATATGTTCTCTTATGGTTGTTTGCATCTTGTATGGATAAGAGATTAGATAGGGGGTCATAAGAATATCTGGTTATGTTGTTAAGGCTATCTTTTACTTCAATGAGGCGATTTAAGAGGTCGTATGTGTATGTTGTCTTATTGTTATTTGGGTCAGTTATTTCTATTAGGTTTCCAACCTTGTCGTAGGAATATCTTGTTATATTTGCCTCTGGGTCTTCTATTTTAATAAGCTTGTTTGTTAGGCTATATGTGTATTTTGTTATATTTTTCTCTTTGTCTTTTATTGATATAAGGTTGTCATTTCTGTCATAGGTATATTCTATTATGTTATTGAGGCTATCTTTTATCTTTGTAAGCCTATCTAAAAGGTCATACTCAAATATTTGGGTGTTACCATTGGCATCAATAATGCTTTTTACATTTTCCCTTTCATCATATGAATATTTCATGATATTTCCCAGTGCATCCTTTATTTGAACAAGCTGGTTTGCTTTGTCGTATGTAAATTCCTGGGTATTTCCCCTTTTGTCCTTTATTGATAAAAGGCTTCCTATAATGTCATATGTATATTCCTGGGTATTGTTCTTTGGGTCAATTATCTTTATGAGATTTCCATAATTGTCATAGTAATACCTTGTTATTCTTCCATCTGGTTCTTTTATTGATGTTATTTCTCCAAATTCATTGTATTCCCTCTCCTTTGTTGAGCCATCAGGGAATTCTGTCTCAATAAGGTTTCCTTTGTTATCATAGGTAAATTTTGTAATGTTTCCTTTAGGGTCAATTGCTTTGCTTATCTTATTGAAATTTGGTTCATATTCATAGCTATAGATATTTCCCTCTGGGTCTATTACCCTTGTTCTGTTTCCTTGAGAATCATAGGTATATGAGAAAATAGCTCCGTCTGGGCTTTCTTGTTTTATTATCTGCTTTCTCTTGTCTCTTACTGTCTTCCAGGTGTTTCCATCAGAGTCTGTTACTATTGCTGTCTTTTCTTGATACTTATAGTATCCTGGAAGATAGGAATAAATGGTCTTTTTGCCTTCTGGGTCTATTATAGTTGTGGTTAATCCTT
>DYHM01000146.1 GCA_020724125.1 Patescibacteria group bacterium
TGTTTTTGTAATTCTTTATTGGCAATGACGCCGCCGCCTAAAATAAGAGTTTTTGCCTTATATTCTTTAACCGCTCTTAAAGTTTTACCAATCAAAACATCAACGATTGCCTGCTGAATTTCAAAAGCCATTGTCCGAATGTATTTTTTTGATTTTCTGGTTTTTTCTGATTGATTTTTAAAATGATATAAAACCGCTGTTTTTAGGCCGCTAAAACTGAAGTCGTAATTTTTTTGAGAAAGCATTGGTTTTGGCAAATGAATTTCGGATTTTGGATTTCGGATTTTTGCCGCCATAACAAAGATGGCTGGTCCGCCAGGGTATCCCAATCCCAATGTTCTCGCTGTTTTATCAAAACATTCGCCAGCCGCGTCGTCGCGCGTTTCACCTATTATTTTATATTTTCCAAAATCTTTCATTAAAATCAATTGGGTATGTCCACCGCTCGCCACTAAGCAAATCGCCGGAAATTCTATTTCCTTATTTTTAATTTGTATTTTTGATTTTTGATTTTTGGTTTTTGATTTTGAGCCAACGAAGTTGGCGAATATGTGTCCTTCAATATGATTTACCGGAATAATCGGCAAATCCCACCAATAAGCCAGCGCCTTGGCAAAATTTACGCCTGTCCATAAACAAGGTTCTAGCCCCGGCCCTATTGTAACCGCAATAGCGTCAATATCCGGCTTTTGATATTTTTTTAGAAACAATAAAATTTGTTTAAATAAATTTGATTCACGTTTTAAAATAGAATTCAAGGTTTGAAATTTGGATTTTAGAATTTGTTTAGAAATTAGAAATTGAAAATTGGAAATTTTGAGCAATTTACTTTCTTTTAATGCTTTTTTTAGAACTATAGGCAAATTGCGTCCATGTTCTCTTTTTGCTAAAAAAGGATAAACCCCTCCATATCTAGCGTGAAGTTTTGTCTGCGAAGAAACAACATTAGATAAAATTTGGAAATTCAGCAATTGGAATTTGTTTTGGATTTCGTGCTTCGAATTTCGGATTTTTAACACACTAACACAGGTATCATCGCACGAAGTCTCAATAGATAAGATAACCATAGAT
>DYHM01000147.1 GCA_020724125.1 Patescibacteria group bacterium
GCGCTCTTTGCGTGAAATGTTTTTTTGAACCACCTGAACAATTTATCTTTTTCATGGGGGGTCTGAACTATTAATTTGGGGAAATTATCTATGAATCGAGATAAAATTATTAAGGATAAAGGCTTCATATATCGGCACAATGAACGTTATTCTTTAATCTAAAAGGGCCACGAGGTCTTTTTTCTTGCTACTTTAAACTGTCTTTTTCTTCTTTCTTATGTTCAATGACAACAATGGTGTTTTTTATTTCTATTTCACAAATTGAACCTTTTGTATTTTCTTTCCCAATATCTTTTCCACTTCCTTGTTTATTTTCATCATCCATTCAATATCAGAAAATCCACCTTTTTTCTGCTCTTTTCGCATCTTTTTTCTAATTTCATGTAGCCATTCCATATAATCCTTTCCTTCAATCTCCATAATGTATCACCCCCTCAGGTGTTCTTATTTCAAGGATAAAATAGCCTTCTTTTAGATTAACAGCATTAAATCTCCTTGTACTCCATTCATTTGCTATATGCTCAAGATTAAAGCTAACAAGTATGTCAACCTTAAGGATAGTAGCATATGCAACATGTATTGCATCATTTATATAGTTATCAGGGACTATGTTTTCAACCATATATTTTTTAACAAGCCCTGTAAGTTCATCCTCATCTATATCAACAATTTTTATATCATAATCTTTTATCAGTGCTAAAAGTTTATCTTTAATAGAATCAGATGCAGCAGAAAGTTCTTTTACAGTAAGCGGTGAAGTAAGTGCTTGAAACATTCCACTTTTTATCTGATCAAACAATGTTTTTGTTGATTGCATCTTTGTTTTATTTTCATCTTTTACATCATAATAAAATCCAAATACTGAATTTTCAATATAGATAATTGTTCGTTTCATTTTATCACTCCTGCTTTATCAAAAATTTACCTCGTGGCCTACTTGCGTTTAACCGCTGGTAAATTAGCACATTCCTTAAATTTAAACAACAAAAATGGTAAGCGTTTAGGTATCAGAGACGTCAGGTATCAGTTTTGGACTACAAAAGCAGATTATAGAACTCTTTTTTCA
>DYHM01000031.1 GCA_020724125.1 Patescibacteria group bacterium
AAACATTGATTTAAAACTAATTAAAATTACCAACTAACGTATCGTTAGCTTACAAGTAGTTCATTTACACAAATCCTCTTGTCTTCTTACAGATTCATTTATTACAAGTTCACTTATTGAGCTATTCAAAATGTAAGTAAACTCTACTATTAGAAATTTTACCCTAACACACATTCCTGGCGCGTTAGAACAAGGTTTTATATTGGAATAAAAAATCTACCAAAAAAAATTATTTCTCGCTCTCTTTTTTTATCGTCTCTCTTAATTCGGTCTCAAAATTTGGATTTTCCTTTAAATAATTTTTTACTCCTTCAACTCCCTGTCCTAATTTTTTGTCTTGATATTGATAAGAATAGCCGATTTTTTTAATCAAACCGTATTTTAAACCAACATTTAAAAGGTCAGCGGCCCTGGAAATTCCTTCGTTGTAATAAATATCAAACTCAGCTATTTTAAAAGGAGGCGCTACTTTGTTTTTGACGATTTTGGCTTTAATTCTTAAGCCGACAATTTGTTCTTTTTGTTTTATCTGAGCGACCCGACTAAGATTTATCCGAACCGAAGAATAAAATTTCAAAGCCATTCCGCCAGGCGTTGTTTCGGGATTGCCAAACACCAATCCAATTTTCATTCGGGTTTGGTTAAGAAAGATAATTAAAGTTTTTGCCTTAGAAACAATGCCGGATAATTTTCTTAATGCCTTAGACATTAACCGGGCCTGAAGACCTATTTGTTGCTGGTCCATTTCGCCTTCAATCTCTGCTTTTGGAGATAAAGCGGCAACTGAATCTATAACAATAACATCAACTGTTTTAGAACGAACCAGGGTTTCTGTGATTTGAAGGGCTTGCTCGCCGGAATCAGGCTGAGAAATTAAAAGATTTTCTATATTTACTCCGATTTTCCGAGCATATTCAGGGTCAAGGGCGTGTTCAGCGTCAATGAAAGCGCCAACGCCTCCTTTTTTTTGAGCCTCGGCTAAAATATGAAGGGCTAATGTTGTTTTGCCGGCCGCCTCGGCCCCGTAGATTTCAATCACTCTGCCTCGGGGCACACCATTGACGCCGAGAGCTAAATCCAAAGCCAAGCTTCCTGTTGAAATTACATCTATATCTACTGGTTCTATGTCAGTCAATTTCATAATTGCTCCTTCGCCAAATCTTTGTCTTATTTCCTCCAGCGCTTCGTTTAATCCTTCTTTTTTATCCTCTTTTTGAGTTTTGTCTTTTTTCTTAAACATATTTATTTCTTTTTTTATGTTTTTATTCTATCAATCTAAAATATAAAAGTCAAAATAAAAATAAAATTTAAAATTGTTCCAGTTTTAAAATAATTTTTATTAAAATTGAATTTTACTTACATCTTCTGCCAATCATTTTCTTGGTTATTGGTCTTTGAGTTATTTGACTCGTCGGAGAAATAAACCTCTCTTGGCTTGGCGCCTTCACCTGGTCCAATAATTCTTTTTTCTTCCAAAATGTCTAATAACCGAGCGGCTCGGGCATAACCAATTTTTAATCGACGTTGAAGAAGAGAAGCTGATGCCTTTTTGTATTCCAAAACAACCGCCTTGGCTTCTTCGTACAAAGAGTCATCGTAATCCAAAGAAGTAAATTCCGGCGATTCTTTTTCTAATTCCTCGATTAATTTTTCCTTAAGATCTTCTCTTTCTTCAACAGAATTTTCTTTTTGCATGAAATCAATCACTTTTTTAACTTCTTTTTGGTCAACCCAGCAACCTTGAATCCTTTTTGGTTTTCCGCTCTCCGGGGACAAAAAGAGCATATCGCCTTTGCCTAAAAGTTTTTCAGCGCCAGCCATATCTAAAATTGTTCGGGAATCGGTTTGGGTAGCTACCTGAAAAGCAATCCTGGAAGTAAAATTAGCTTTAATAAGGCCGGTAATAACATCAACCGAGGGTCGTTGGGTTGCCACCACTAAATGGATTCCCGTTGCTCTAGCCATCTGACTTAACCTAACAATAGCTGCTTCGATCTCTCTGCCCTTGACTGCCATTAAATCAGCTAATTCATCAATAATTAAAACAATATAAGGCATCAAATCGTATTCATTTCTTAATTTAGGATTTTTAAGAATGGTTTTATTAAATCCTTGAATATCCCGAACCCGGGCCTCGCTCAGTAAATCAAACCTTCTTTCCATTTCACCAATTAACCAATTAAGAACCTGGACGCTTTTTATTGCGTTATAAATGACAGGCGTCAAGAGATGGGACAAGGAAGAATAAATAGGAAATTCCACTCTTTTAGGGTCGATTAAAATTAGTTTTAGATATTGAGGCGAATTGCGAAAAATTAGACTTAAAATCAAGGTCTGGAGAAAAATTGTTTTTCCAGTGCCAGTGCTGCCAGCAACTAAAAGATGGGGCATTCTTTCTAAATCGGCGAAAATCGCCGTTCCAGAAACATTTTCCCCTAAGGCAAAAGTTAAAAAAGAAGATTCTTGAAACTTTGGTTGAGAAAACAGTCCCCTTAAACTAACAGCTACTCGGCCCTTATTAGGAACCTCTATTCCAACCAAGGATTTCCCGGGGATAGGAGCTTCAATTCGAAGAGGATGAGCTGCTAAGGCTAAAGCTAGATCATTATTAAGACTGGTGATTTTGCTTAATTTTATTCCTTCGGCCGGTTTTAAAGTATATTGAGTAACGGTTGGTCCAATATTTATCTCTCCCATTTCTACCTCAATGCCAAAGTTAGCCAAAGTTTTCTGAATTATTAAAGAATTGTTTTCTGTATTATCAGCCAATGGTGTTTGTTTGGCAAAAGAAAGAAGTTCAATTGGCGGCGCCTTGTATTTTTCTTCGGGCCTAAGGATTAATTCTTTTTTTTCGCTTTTTATTTGAGAAGAAACCATTATTGATTCATCTTTAACCGGAACTTTCTTGGGTTTTAATTCAGATAGTTTTAATCCCAAAAACGGCCTCTTTTCTTTTTTTTCTTCTTTTGGTTTTTTCTCTAAAATTTCAGACGTTTTCCGAGAAGCCCTGGGAATAAATTCCCAAAGGATTAAAAGAGAAACAAAAAAAAGACTTGTAAAGAAAATAACGCTGACTAATATCCCAAAAATTTTCAAAAAAGGCCAAACCAAAAAATAACCCAAGATTCCTCCTGGATTCTTTTGACTTAAATCTAAAATTTCAAGCAAACCGCTAAGGGTTAAAAGTAAAATTAAAAAACCTCCTCCTAAGGGAAGAAAAATATTTTTTTCTCGGGGTCTCAAAAATAAAAAAGCGGCAATAATTAAGAAAAAAGGAATAAAAAAAACTGTTTTCCCGATAAGGAAATTAAGGAATTGAAAAACAATTTTTCCGCCTATTCCCGCCTTATTATAAAAAGAAAGGAAAATTATTCCGCTTAAAGCAAAGAGTAAAACACTAATAATCCTGTGTTTTGTTTGGGAATTAAGCAAAGGATTCTTTTTTTTTTCTTGATTCTTGTCTTTTTTTTTATTTTTTTTGTTTTTATTAACCACTTTTTATTTTTATCTTCTAAACCCCGCTCCAATGGGGAGCAATCTTCCAATAATGACATTTTCCTGAAAGCCGTAAAGTTTATCCTCGCTAGCCTGAAGAGCGGCCTCAATAAGAACTCGACGAGTTTCCTGAAAAGCAGCGGCTGAAAGAAAACTATCAGAAGATAAGGTTACTTTTGTAATACCTAAAAGAAGCGGTTGAGCAACAGCTATTTTCTTTTTTTCTTTTTTTAAAATAGATTGAGTTTCTTCAAAACTAGCCCGAGAAACAATCTGGCCCGGGGTCCAAAGACTATCCCCTGGCTCAGCAATCCTAACCCGAGAGAACATTTGTCTAATAATAATTTCTAAATGTTTATCATGAATTTTTATTCCTTCGCCGCTATAAATTTTTTGAATTTCTTTAATAATATATCTTTCAGTTTTAACTTGACCGGTAATTTTGAAAAGTTTTTTTAAATCCAAAAAACCAGAGGTAAGAGACTGACCAGCGCTCACCATTTCTCCTTCTTTAACATAAAGTCCCATATTTGACAGAAAAGAATATTTTATCTCATTTTCTTTCTTCCCATTTTCTTTTAAAGAAGAAATAATAATTTCTTTCTTTTCAAAATCAATTTTTTTCACCATACCCTTGGTTAAATTTATTATTCCTTCTTCCTTGATTCCTTTTAATTCAAAAATTTCTTCTACTCTGGGCAAACCATAGGTAATATCCCTACCCCCAGCCACTCCTCCAATATGGCGGGTTAGTAGCGTTAATTGAGTGCCCGGTTCGCCAATTGATTGGGCGGCAATAATGCCAACCGCTTCACCAAGTTTTACTAATTGATTTCTGCCTAAATCCCAACCATAACACTTTTGACAAAACCCCCTCCAAAGATTGCAACTTAAAACAGAACGAACTTTTATTTTTTTTATCTTCGCCTTTTCGATTTCTTTAGCTTTTTCCCAATTTATTATTTCATCTTTTTTTGAAATTAAAACATTTGTCTTTGGATTTTTAATGTCTTCCAAGGAAAATCGACCGACAATTTTAAAAACAAAATCTTGATTGATTTCATCAGCGTCTTGTCTAAAAATATTTCTCCCTTCTTTATCTCCACAGTCCTCTTTGGTGATAATAACATCATGGGCAACTTCAACTAATCTTCGCGTTAGATAACCCGCCCGAGAAGTTCGCAGGGCCGTATCAACGGTTCCTTTTCTTGCACCATGACAGGAAATAAAAAACTCTAAAACATCAAATCCTTCCTTTAAGGAATTTTTAATCGGCAACTCAATTACCCGGCCTGACGGAGAAGCAACTAATCCCTTCATGCCGCAAAGCTGAATAGGTTGAACCCAAGAACCCCTAGCCCCAGACTCAATCATAGAAAAAACCGGACCATCTTTTGGCAAGGTTGCAATTAATTGTTTTTCAATAAGATCCTTAGATTCATGCCAAAGCTTAATTGTTTTAAAGCTTTTTTCTTCCCGAGAAAGAAAACCCATTTGATATTCCTTTTCTATTTTAGAAAATTCTTTTTCTTTTTCTTGAAGAATTTTTTCCTTTTCTGTTGGAATAATAAAATCATCGTTACTCAGGG
The DNA here is from genome assembly GCA_020724125.1 of Patescibacteria group bacterium. Lineage (GTDB taxonomy): Bacteria > Patescibacteriota > Minisyncoccia > Minisyncoccales > CG1-02-41-26 > DYHM01. Next base: position 5,085 of record DYHM01000031.1, read on the forward strand.
TTAATCCCGATAGGGTCGCGCATTCAAATCCTAAATCTTTGATTTTATCCAATGTTTCTTCAATTATTTCTTCGGGATATTCTTCTATTATTTTGGCTATTATATCAGAAAGTTTTTTGGCGGTAAGTATTTCATTAATAAAACAAAATCCCTGGGGCATGGTATTGTTAAAAATAATTCGACCAACAGTGGTTAAAACTAATTCAGTTGGCTTTCCTCCTGGTAATGGAAATTTAACCAAGGAATGAATTTTGATTTTACCTAACTGATAAGCCATTATTACTTCTTCGGAGTTAGAAAAAATTTTAATTTTTTCCTTTGTTGAAGTAATTCTATCTCTGGTTAACCAATAACAACCAAGGCTTATATCCAGGGTAGGATTTACAATTGGCAATCCATTAGCGCATTTAAGAAGATTTTTATTAGATAACATTAAATTTTTAGCCTCGGCCTGAGCCTCTCGGGAAAGGGGAATATGAACAGCCATTTGGTCTCCGTCGAAATCGGCATTATAAGCATGACAAACTAATGGATGAATTTTTATTGCTTCACCTTCTATTAAAATAGGCTTAAATGCCTGAATTCCCAAACGATGAAGAGTGGGAGCGCGATTTAAGAGAACCAATTTATCTTTTACTATCCCTTCCAATGCCTTAAAAACCTCGTCGGTTTTTTCATCAATTAATCGCGAAGCTGCTTTAATGTGAGAAGCCGCGCCGCTGTCTAAGAGTTCTTTGATAATAAAGGGACGAAAAAGCTCTATTGCCATAATTTTAGGAAGGCCGCACTGATGAAGTTTTAATTCCGGCCCCGCGGCGATAACCGATCTCCCTGAATAATCAACTCTTTTGCCTAAAAGATTTTTCCGAAACCTTCCTTGTTTTCCCGACAACATATCGGCCAAAGATTTAAGAACTCGTTTTCCCCCGGTGCTAATGGTTGTAATCTGCGTTTCTCTCATGCTATTATCTAAAAGACTGTCAACCGCTTCCTGAAGCATTCTTTTTTCATTGCGAATAATGGTTTCGGGCGCCAAAATTTCTAATAGATATTTCAGCCGGTTATTTCTATTTATTACTCTTCGATAAAGGTCATTTAAATCAACCGATGCGTACCTTCCTCCTTCTAGTTGGACCATCGGACGCAAATCAACGGGCAAAACAGGTAAAATTGTTAAAATCATCCATTCTGGTCGAAGATTGTTTTTTTTCAAGTTTTGAAAAAGCCTTAACCGTTGAAGAACCCTTTTTTTTTCAATATCACTTGAGGTTTTTTTAAACTCCTCTTCTATTTTTTTAATTTCTTTTTTTAGATCTATTCTTTCCAAAATTCTCCGAATAGTTTCAGCGCCAGTGCCTACTGTAAAAATCTCGCCATACTTAATAGAGAATTTTCGATATTCTATCTCGGACAAAACTTGACAAGGACGAATATTCGTAATTTCTCCTTTGGTTTTAAGAAAGTTTTCTTTTAATTCTTTTTCTCGACTCTTTTTTTCTTCGGACTTTTTTAACTGAGAAATTTCTTTGTTCTTTTTCTTAAATTCTTCTTGAAGCTCTTTTAATAAATTTTTTTGGAGTTCTTCATCAATTTTTTCAACAATATAATCAACAAAATAAATTACTCTTTCTAATTTTTGCTGGGAAACATTTAAAAGAGTCCCTATTCGAGAAGGAATACTTTTTAAAAACCAGATATGACTGACTGGCGTCGCTAATTTTATGTGACTCATTCTTTCTCTTCTAACTTGGCTTTTAGTTATCTCTACTCCGCAACGGTCGCAAATCATGTTTTTATATCTAATTCCTTTATATTTTCCGCAATAACACTCGTAATCCTTGGTTGGTCCAAAAATTCTTTCGCAAAAAAGACCATCTCTTTCTGGTAGTTGGGTTCGATAATTAATTGTCTCTGCCTTTTTTACTTCGCCATAAGACCAGCTTAAAATCTCCTCGGGCGAAGCTAGTTTTATTCTTATTGATTGAAGGTCGGCAACTTTCATAAGTTAAACCAAAAATTAAATGAAAAATTAAAAAAATGCAAAATTAAAATGCGAAATTTTTTATTTATCCAGGTTTTCGAATAAAACTCGAAAACAAATAAAACAAATGGTGGAACTTATAGAATAACACAAAATAACAAAAATAGCAACGAATTAAATTCTCTTGGCTATAATGATCCTGAACACTTTTTAAACAGGAATGAAGCGTTTAAGAAAGTAAAAGCAGTCTGGAATGAAAGTAGAAAGCGTTCTAAAATTAAGGTTAAAGGTCGAGACATCTTTAACCAGGTATGTAAGCTAACGATACGTTAGTTGGTAATTTTAATTAGTTTTAAATCAATGTTT
>DYHM01000148.1 GCA_020724125.1 Patescibacteria group bacterium
CCGTTAACAGTTAACAGATAACAGATAACATTTTGACTTTTGGTTTTTGGGTTTTTATAATGGTTATACTTGAATTTTTAATCAAGGCGGGTGTAGTTAACGCGGGTGTAGTTTAATGGTAAAATTACTCCCTTCCAAGGAGTTGTTGTGGGTTCGATTCCCATCACCCGCTATTGTATCAAAAAATCCGGACTTATTTTGAACAAAATTTTTGACTGTTTGAGCGAATAAAAAAATGATTTCGCAATATCGGTTCGTAAAACTCGTTGATATCGCCAAAACACAATTATTAAAATTGAAGCTGGTAAAAAATAGAATCCAATTCTTGATACTTTATCAAAATAATAAAGCGTTAAACTTGTAAATAATATGGAAAAATTTAGCGCTAAGCAAAAACTTTATCTTTCTTCGGAAAAAGTTCCCCCAAGAGAAGAGCGGGAAAAATGGATAACATTTTCCATGCGCGCTAAAGAATGGCTTAAAAGGGGAAAGAAGGAGGCGCCCCGAAGTCAAAAACGATTAATAGGGGGATTTTCTCTTTTTTTAGATGGTATAGATTATCACATGATTTGCAAAGAAGAAGAGGAAGTAATAAAAAAATAGATAGAAGAACGATTACCCGAATTATCCGATGATGAGAAAGAAAAAATTAGAAAAGAAATGGGTAGAAAATTTTTAAAGCAAATAAAAGAATTTATTCCCACTAAAACGATATGGGAGAACATACTTGTTATATTATAAAGAAATTAAAAAGCAATTAAATTATGCATAACATCAAAAAAAACCAATTATTGGCATTATTGGCGGGGCTGGTAAATTTGGCAGCTGGTTTAAAAATTTTTTGTTGAAAATCAAGAAATAGAGGTTTTAATGATGGACAGAAAGACTAAATTAAGACCAAAAGAATTAGCTGAAAAATCCGATATTGTTATTATTTGCGTTCCTATTTCCGCGACTATAAAAACGATTAGAGAAATTAGGGATTTTATTCGACAAGACGCTCTGCTTTGCGATTTTACTTCGTTTAAAGAA
>DYHM01000002.1 GCA_020724125.1 Patescibacteria group bacterium
GTAAATATCAAAATAATAAATTCGTACAATTAAGGCGATCGCAGTAATTCTACGATTATGCTTATCGATGCCATTGATATTATTGATGCTATTGATAAGAGAGAATAGTGTAATAATCTAAGATAAAAAAAAATAAAAAAAGATTTTATAACCACTAATAACCACTAATGAAGCGCTATGAAAATTTTTTATCTAATAACAAAATCAGAGACTGGCGGAGCTCAAACCCATATTTATCAATTGAGTAAATATTTTAGCGAAAAGAAAGACGAAGTGGCCGTGATGAGCAGTCCGGGCGGTTGGCTGGAAAAAGAAGTTAAAAAGTTAAAAATTAAATTTTATCCTAATGAATATCTGTCAAATACTTTAAATCCGATAAAAAATTTTTTAGCAATAAAAAAAATAAAAGAAGCGATTTCCGATTTTAAGCCCGATTTGGTTTCTTGTCATAGCACCAAAGCCGGGTTTTTGGGAAGATTGGCTATTAGAAATAAAATTCCAACAATCTTTACTGCTCATGGCTGGGGTTTTACCTCAGGTGCGCCATTCTGGAGAAAATTGTTAATCCTGTGCGAAAAATTAGTCAGCCAATTTTGCCAGAGAATAATTTGTGTTTCAGAATTCGATAAACAATTAGCTTTAAAATATAAAATAAGTCAACCAGAAAAAGCGATAGTTATTCATAATGGCGTTGAAATCAATGAGATTCAAAACTTAAATCAATTTAAAATTCCACCAATTAAAATTATTTTCTTGGGAAGATTAGCCAAACCAAAAGACCCATTATTGTTATTGAAGGCATTCTCAGAGATTTCACCGCATTTAAAAAGAGACGTTGAGGTTTTTATTATCGGCGATGGTCCTCAAAAAAAAGAAATTGAAAAATTTTTAAAACAACAAAAAGAATGTTTTTTGGAAAAAGTAAAACTCCTGGGAGAGTTGCCAAGAGAAGAAATTTTCGAACTCTTAAAAAGGTCTCAGATTTTTGTTTTAACTTCTCATTGGGAAGGATTTCCTCGTTCAATTTTAGAAGCGATGACTTATGGTTTGGCAATTATTGCTTCTGACGTTGGGGGAGTAAAAGAAATAATTGAAGATTGTGGAATTTTAATAAAAAGAAATGACAAAAAAGGATTAAAAGAATCTCTGTTTAAATTATTAAAAAGTCCTCAATTGATTCAAGAAATGGGAGAAAAGGCAAGACAAAAAGTAAAAGAAAATTTTTCTCTTGAAAAAATGCTTAAAAAAACAGAAGAGATTTATTCCGATCTGTTTTTTTTAAAAAAAAATGGTTAATGAACAAAAAATAAAAATTTTGATTACCGGGGGCGGGGGATACATAGGCAGTCTTTTGACCGACTTTTTTCTTAGAGATCCGGAAGTAGAAAAAGTTTTAGTTTTGGATTTAAAAGATGCGTCGATTTTCCCGTTTCCTAAAAATTCTAAACTCGTTTGGTTTAAGAGCGATTTAACCAGTCAGAACTGGCAAAATGAGGTTTTAAAACAAGAACCTATTGATGTGGTTATTCACTCGGCTTTTATTCTGCGCCGAATGTATGGAAAAAAAGGAGAGAAACTTCAAGAAAAATACAACATTCAGGGTTTTGATAATTTAGTTAATTTTGTTTTTAAAAATAAAATTAAAAATTTTATCTGTTTTGGCAGCGCGGCAAGTTACGGCGCCAGAAAAGAAAACAGAATTGATTACAAATTTAAAGAAACTGATTTATTAAAAGAGGAAACTTATCTTTATGGAATTCAGAAAAAAACCTGTGAAGAACATTTAAGAAAGGTTTATGAACAAAGAAAAGCGACAGGAGATTTTATTCCTCAAATACGAATTCTTCGGCCCGTTTCTATTATTGGGCCAAAGGGCCGAAAATTTTTTAAGCGATTTGGTCTAATTGAAATGTTTACTAGTTCTTTTTTTCCTTTTATTTTTCAGGCTGATAAAAATTCTCTAAGACAATTCATTTACGAAGGTGATGTTGTTAAGGCGGCAACAATGTTTGTTAAAGAAGATATTCCCGGCGAATACGAAGTTTACAATTTAGCCCCTCCCGATTATCTTCTTTTTTCAGAAATCGCTAAAATGTTTAAAAAAATTACCTTGCCTCTGCCAAAATTTTTGGTTCGTTTGATTTGGCGACTTTCCTGGCATTTAACTCGCGGCAGAATCCCCTTGTCGCCAGATAGCGCTAATTCATTTATCTATCCCATTATTCTTGACGGCGCAAAAATCACCCAACAAACAAAGTTTCAATACCAATATAATTCCTCTGAAGCGTTATTAAGTTTAAATACTAAAAAAGGTTATTAGCTAAATGAAAACAGAACGCTTTAATTCGACCTTTATTCAAGTAGTAAATAAAAAAGAAAGTGAAACTCCCAACTGTCCCAAGACTGTCCCAAGGCGCCGGGGTTTCAAAAACAATAAAAAAAGAAATAAAAAAAGGAAGAAATTATTAAAAAAAATTTAAAACCTTATTGAACAACATTTTTATTACTCATTTATTACTCATTTATTACTCATCGGACAGGACGTCCAGGATTTTACTATTTTCCATACTCCCAAAATAATTAAACTCGCAATAATAACCCCTCCTAAAACATCTGAAGGATAATGGATGCCGGAAAAAATTCTGGCAAAAGAAATCAAAAAAGCGCCAATCAAAGCAAGAACTCCTAATTTTTTATTAAACAAATAAATACTTAATCCCAAAACAAAGGCAATAACAGCGTGGTCGGAGGGAAAAGATTTATCTTGAACGTGTTGAATTAGCTGAATAATGTCATCTTGCTCAACAAAAGGTCGCGGCCTAAAATAAATCAAAGATATCAATTGACCCAAAAGCCAAGATAAAATAGATGAACTTAAAGCTAAAATAAGCAATTGAATTTTTTTCTTTTTTTCTTTTAAGGTAAAAAATAAAAAAATTAAAACTAAAACCAAACCGAAAATTAGATATTCAGCGCAAAATATTAAAAAACTATCAAGCCAGATATTTTTTCCAACCAGACCATTAATGATTTGAAACAATTGAAGATCCATAAAAACATTATAACATTTTTTAGTCCGAAAGTTATTTGGTTTTAGACAAAATAAAAATAGGGAGTATACGATTCCCTATTTTTTTAAAATCCCCCCGCCCCTTCCCGTCCCCTGGGGAGATTTTGTTTTTTTTAAGATTCCAGTCTCCTTAGTCCTAAAACCGCAACAACCCTTAAATCGGGCAATGAGGAAAATACTAATTCGTATTGACAGTAATTAGAATTTTCTCCAATTATCCCATTTTTTTTCAGAAAATTTCGGCATAAGCTAAGTTTTTTTTTCATCGACGTTCTCCCGAGTTTTTTCTTCATTGTTTCTGAAATCGTTACGATCCCAAGAAAATTCTCCATTATTACCTCTATCCCATAGCCTATCTTTTGTAATTCTTCAATTATTTTGATGTTTATGCTTTCCGAAAACTTCATTCTACTTTTCACCTCCTTTTTCTATTTTTTTATTTTCTTTATTTCTATCTAACTAATTGATTTTTTCTATCTATATAAATAAAAAAGACTTCCCCTTTTTCTCTAATTCAATATTCAGTTTTAAAAAAACTAAATTTTTTCTACCAAAAATGTTATCACAACTATTATAAAAGTCAAGGCCTTTTTCAACAAAAGAAAAAAGATTTAAAATTTTCAATTATCAATTTTCAATTTTCAATGAATTTTCAATTTTCAATTATCAATATTTTGAAGCTGTTGAATAATTAGCTTCTTTTAAAGACATAAATTTTAGGTTAAAATAGAAAAAGAAGGTCGAAAATGTGTTTAATAAAGTTGAAATATCATTTCTGGAAGTATACCATATTAGTATACTATGAGAAACGAGGATGCAAAAATTAAAAAGATAATTTCTTTGGTGGAAAATTTGCCCTGTTTCAACCTTGATGACCTTATTCCAATTGAAGGAGATAAAACTTATCTAAAAATTTTTTTTCTCGCTATGAAAAACGCGGAAAACTGATTAGATTAAAAAAAGGGATTTTATACCACAAAAGAATATATTGACGAACCTCAGAAAAGAAATGTTTTCTCTTCTTTTTTAGATTTTTTAGCCAATGGTTTATATGAGCCCTCTTATTTAAGCTTAGATTACATCCTCTATCAGTATAATCTTTTAACCGAATTTCCAACTAATTTTACTTCAATCACAATAAAAAAAACCGCGGATTTTTCTAATAAATTTGGCAATTTTTTCTATCGTAAAATAAAAGACAATTTATTTTGCGGTTTTAAAATAATTAAAGATAGCGATTTCGTTATTTTAAAAGCAACTAAATCCAAAGCTCTTTTTGATTTTTTATATTTAAGGAAGAATGTTTTGATTAACAAAAAATCATTAGAAGAATTAAGATTGAATTTGGATAATTTTGACAAAATTAACCTTAAAGAGTTTGAAAAATATATTAAACTCGAAGGTTCAAAAAAGATGAAAGAAATTTTTAATTTATTATGGAAACAGTAAAAATATATTTAAAAGATTTATTAAGTAAACCAATCTCAAAAAATCTTCTTTTTAAAAGAAATCTTTTAAAGGAGTATTTTTAGGTTTTAGTTTTAGATTTTATTTATTCCCATCTAAAATACAGTCAGTTGGTTTTCTATGGCGGTTCTTGTCTTTGTTATTGTTTTGGCATGCCTCGCCTTTCTGAGGACCTTGATTTTGTAGATCTAAAAAGAAAAATTAAAATTTTACAATTAGCCGAGGATCTAAAAATTTATTTCAAGAAAAATACTGACATAGATTTAAGTATTACCAGCCAGAAGTTCAGGATTTATTTAAAATTTCCCCTGCTTTATGAATTAAAGATAGCAAAAAAACCAGAATCTAATTTACTTTTCTTAAAAATTGAGATTTTCAAAGAGTTTGATTTTTGCAAAAACTACAAGGTTGAAATTTTGCCTTTATTCAAATTCAATAAGTCAATTTTAATAAAAACATTTGACTTTCCCACTTTAATGGCAACCAAATTGAGGGCAATTTTATACCGAAAATGGGAAAAAACTAACAAAAAAGGTAGAATTTCAATTAAAGTTAAAGGCAGAGATTATTTTGATTTAATGTGGTATTTAGAAAAAGGAATTGAGCCGAATATAAAATGCGTTGAAAACATTAAAGATAAAAGCGAGCTAAAAGAAAAACTTTTGAAAATTGTTGAAAAAATCGACCCGAGAAGCATTCAATTAGATTTAGAACCATTAATAGAGAACAAAAATTATGTTAAAAATCTTTCCAAAAACATCAAAGAAATTTTAATAAGGAAATTAAGATAAATAGATTCCTTCCTTAATTCGCCATGAATTCGCCCTGTTGAAAAATTTCGTCCTCTGGGGCGGTTTGGGGCGGTTAAGCAATCCGCTATCTTTTATTGATTATTATTGATTTGACGAGAATTTAAAATCTATTACAATAGAAATTAAGGTAAATTATCCTTCTAAAAATTATGATTAAATTAGCCATTAATGGATTTGGCAGGATAGGACGTCCCGGCCTTAGAAGAATTTTAGATAAGCATCCTAACTTGAAAGTGGCAGCGATTAATGATTTGACTGACGCTAAAACTTTGGCTCATCTCTTAAAATATGATTCGGTTTATGGAATTTATAATAGAGCAATAGGGTTTAACGAAAATTTTCTTTTGATTAGCGACTTAAAAGACAGGAAACAGATTAGAATTTTGGCTGAAAAAAGTCCTGAAAAATTACCCTGGAAAGAAATGGAAATTGACATTGTTTTGGAATGTTCGGGTATTTTTACTGATTATGAAGGAGCAAAAAAACATTTAACAGCTGGCGCTAAAAAAGTAATCATCTCTGCCCCCTCAAAAGACCCTGATAAAATTCCTTCTTTTGTTTTAGGCGTAAATGAAGAAAAACTTGATATCCAAAAATATGATATTATTGATATGGGTTCCTGCACCACTAATTGTTTAGCCCCTCTAGTAAAAGTTTTGCAGGAGAATTTTGGAATTAAAAGAGGTTTTATGATTACCATTCATTCTTACACTAATGACCAAAGAATTTTAGATTTAGCCCATAAAGACCTCCGCCGGGCAAGAGCTGCTGGCTTAAATATTATTCCAACCACTACTGGCGCGGCCAAAGCGATTGGCAATGTCATTCCAGAATTAAAAGGAAAATTAGATGGTATTGCCTTTCGCGTTCCTACTTCTTGTGTTTCGGTTTTGGATTTAATTTGTGAAGTTGAGAAAAAAACAACCAGAGAAGAAGTGAATTATTTTTTTAAAAAAGCATCGCAAGAAGAAAGATTAAAAGGAATTTTAGGAATAGAAGACGCGCTTTTGGTTTCTTCTGATTATATTGGCAATTCTTTTTCGGCTATTGTTGACGCTGAATTAACAATGGCGCAAGAAAACCTGATTAAAATTGTTGCCTGGTATGACAATGAATGGGCTTATGCATGTCGGTTAGCAGGGTTTACTGAATATGTTGGGAAAAAATTGAACTTGTTTAATTAAAGGTCGAGAAAGTTTGTAAATAAAATAAACATTAAAAAATTATGAATGAAGAAACAATTATTGAAACCCCGGTTAAAAAAATAAATGTAGGTAAATTAGTTACTGCCGCAATTGTTATTACTATTGTTGGAATGGTAATAGGTTTTCTCGCTTGCGGCTGGCTTTTTAATTGGATTTACGGGATTGAACCAACCAATGTTTGGAAATACGGCCCAAACCAAGCGCCAAGCGGAAAAGACATAACTATTTCTTTTATTGGAGAATTGATTTTGAGCCTTATTCTGGTTTTTGTTTATGCTGTTCTTTATAAGGGCATTTCTTATGAGGGTTGGAAAAAGGGAGTTAAATTTGGATTTTTAGTCTGGCTGGTAAGTATTCTTCCGGGAATGTTTGCCACTTATATGTGGATGAATGTAGCTATGGCTTATGTGGTTTATATGACAATTATGGGCTTAATAGTTCTTCTTGTTAAAGGAGCAATTATCGGCGCTATTTATAAAGAGTAGAAAAGGAGATAAAAATAAATAAAAATAAAAAAAATAATAATAATAAAAAAAACAAACTCTTGCGACCTTATTAAAAAAACAATAAAATTATAATAGACCATTATGGATGTTTTTTTTTATATTTTAATCAGCACGTTTTTAATTAGCTTAACCGCTTTTGTTGGGGTAATAATTTTATTTTTGAAAGACAAAATTTTAAATAAAATTCTTTTAATTTTGGTTTCTTTTGCCGCTGGAGCCTTAATGGGTTCGGCTTTTTTTCATTTAATACCCGAAGCGATTAAAGAATTCGGGTTTGAAGAAAAAAGCCTTTTAAAAGTGTTTTTACTTTTACTTTTTGGTTTTTGCTCTTTTTTTGTTTTGGAAAATTTCATCAAATGGCATCATCATCACGTCAGGGAACACCCAGAGATTAAACCCTTTTCTTATTTGCTTTTAATTTCGGACGGCGTTCATAATTTTATTGACGGCTTGATTATTGCTGGTTCCTTTATTGTTTCCATTCCCTTAGGCATTACCACTGCTTTAGCCGTGGCTTTTCACGAAATTCCCCAAGAGATCGGGGATTTCGGGATTTTGGTTTACAGCAAATTTAAAAAAACCAAAGCTTTATTTTTAAATTTTTTATCGGCGTTAACCATAGTCTTGGGAGGAATTTTCGGCTTTTTATTGTCGGAGAAAATAGGGGGCTCTGTGATTTTTCTTTTACCTTTTGCCGCCGGCTCTTTTATTTATATATCCTGTTCGGATTTGATTCCTGAAATTAAAGAAAAAGTTAGCCAGCAAAAAGTTTTAATTCTTTTCCTTGTTTTTTTATTAGGAATAGGCATAACTTTTTTGTTAAAATTAGCAATGGAATAAATCCCTATACCTTCCTGCATGGCATTAGACCGTTACGGCGGGATTTATATGCAATCCATTCATCCCCGTGGCAAGAAGCTACGGTGTATTCTGGGAAGGCGCGGGGATAAAACTAATCAATTATGGAGTGTAAACAAAAGCAAAATTTAGAAACTTGTCCTTGCGCTTATCCTGAATGCCCAAGAAAGGGGATTTGTTGTCAGTGTCTGAAATATCATCGGGAAAAAGAAGAATTACCAGCTTGTTATTTTTCAAAAGAAGCGGAAAAGACCTATGATAGATCAATTGAAAATTTCATCAAGGACCGACTAACCCAAAAGGACCAACTAACTAAAATTTAACTTGAAGTTAAGAAAGTTTATGGAAATAAAATAAAGGATAAAATAACTATTTTCTTCTTATTTTTATTTCGCAAAAGGTCTATATGAAAAGCGCGGACTATTTGGAAAGTAAAAACATAAAATTCAGGACAATTCATTTAAACGAGGTTCCAAAAACTGCTCAAGACGTTGAAAGAATTTATGATTGTTCACTTCGCCAAGTTTTAAAAACACTCATTTTTATAGGCGAAACTGAACCAGTAATTGTTGTTTTGCCGGGCGATAAACGGGTTGATATGGATAAATTAAAAAAAGTTTCAAAACAAAATAATCTTCGAATGGCAAAGCCAGACGAAGTAGAGGAAATAACTGGCTATACAATTGGAGGGATTTCGCCTTTTGGGATTGAAAAAGATATAATGAAAATTATTGATGAAAGTGTTTTCGAAATCGAAACTGTAAACATTGGGGGTGGAAAAGCAGAAATCGGCATTGAATTGAATTCTGAAGAATTAAAAAAAAGCATGGGATGAAATTATAGCCGAGATAAGGGTTGGGTTGTAAATGGACAGAAATAAAAAAGTAAAACCTAAATAGAGATTATGGGAGAAATTTTTTTACAATCTGAAAAGACGAGAAGAACGACGATTTATCAATTTTACCTTTCCCTGTTGGAAAAATACGGAAAACCGGAAGAATTTTGGAGAAAGTGGCGCAAGGAAAAAAAGACAAGGCAAGACAGGGAAAAAATTGTCTTGGGAGCGATTTTAACCCAAAGAACGAATTGGAAAAACGTGGAAATGGCTTTAAATAATTTAAAGAACGCAAAAGTAATTTCTTTTAAAGATATTTATTGTTTGGGTAAAAAGAGATTAACTCTTTTAATTAAGCCATCGGGATTTTACAAACAAAAAGCAGAAAGGATTCATCGGTTTTGTAAATTCATTGTTAAAAATTATGAAACATTAGAGAAATTTTTTAAACAAGATTTAGCAACTTGTCGAGAAGAACTCTTGAAACTTTCGGGCATCGGACCCGAGACAGCGGATAGTATTCTGCTTTATGCCGGTCAAAAGCCAATTTTCGTTATTGATGAATATACCCGTCGCTTTGTCAAGAAACACAAAATCAGCAATAACCTTTCTTATAATTACCTTCAAGATTTATTTCAGAAAAACCTGCCTAAGAATATAAAAATCTATCAAGATTTTCACGCCTTGATTGTTTTAGAAGGCAAACAAAAAATCCCAAAAATGAGAAATGAGAAAAAAATTTTAGAGTTAGAGAAAATAAGAGAAGAAGTAAAAAATATCGCTGACAGAACTGGTAAGCCGATCGATAAAAATATTAGAGAAACCGTAGTAATGTTTGAAGCAAATGGATTATCGACGTCTAGTTCTTGCGAGGGCCATATTGAAAAAGGATTAGTCGTTCCTTATATGGAAGTTTCTACGCCGAATGAGCCAGAAGAAAGATTTATTAACCAAAACAAGATTTTTGAGAAAGTAGCTAAAAAATATAATATAACGCCAGAACAAGTCAAGACATCAAAAATTAATGAGGCCTATTGGGAAGCGATGAAAGAATGTTCGCGGAATGAGGAAACAGAAGAATATAAGAATTGGAAAGAAAAAAATAAGAAACTGATGCAAAAAGCCGCTAAATTATTAGAGGAATTTTATAAAGAGCGACAGGTGGAATTAAATATAAAACTTCAGATAGATGAAACAGCGGATAGTTTTAGGATTCATAATGGCGGCGAAGATTATAATCCTATTATTGAAACTGAACAGAAATTTTCAGAAAAAGAAAAGAAAATACGCTCGGAAAAACTTAAAAAATATCGAGCAGAAATGGAAGTATTTACAAAATTTTTAAAAGATAGATATTTTGAAAGGCCGAATTAAAAATTAATAAAACTCCCAACCGCCCCAAGGGGCGGGGTTTTAAAAACAATAAAACGGAAATTCTTTTTCCTAAACTTTTTTTATTGCTACTGTTTTTTCATTTTATTTTACAAAAGGTTTTCTATGATTCATTTTGAGAAAAAATTTTTAGACAACGAGCTCAGAGTAATCGCGGCACCGATGGAAAACACCGAAGCAGTAACTCTTTTAGTTTTGGTTGACGTTGGTTCAAGGCATGAGACAAAAAATTTAAACGGCATTTCCCATTTTCTTGAACATTTATTTTTTAAAGGCACAAAAAATCGACCAAAACCAGGAGATATTTTTCGCGAACTTAATAAAATCGGCGCCAATTATGACGCTTTTACTTCTAAGGAAAGTACAGGATTTTGGATTAAATCATCAACAAGGGATCTTGATGTAAATTTAGATATTATTTCTGATATGCTCTTGAATCCTCTGTTTAAAAACGAAGAAATAGAAAAAGAACGAGGAGTGATTTTACAAGAAATCAATATGTACGAAGATGATCCATACAGAAAGAATTTTAATAATTTAGAAAATATTCTCTACGGAGATCAGCCGATTGGATGGGATGTTATAGGAACAAAGGAAACAATAAAAAACATAAAAAAAACAGACATTGTTAAATACAAAAATGACAATTATTTTTCAAAAAATATAGTTATTGCAATTGCGGGTAATTTTGACAAGAAAATAATATTTTCAAAAATTGAAAAAGTTTTTAAGAGAATTAAAAAAGGTACGAATAAACCAGTGCAAAAAACAAAAGTTTTTCAAAGATTTCCTCATGTAAAAATTTTTAAAAAAGAAGTTGATCAAACTCATTTAGCAATTGGAGTCAATGGTTATAGTATGTTCGACGAGAAAAGATATTCCTTAAATTTATTGTCAATTATTCTTGGCGGCAATATGTCTTCTCGATTATTTAGGGAAATAAGAGACAAGAGGGGGTTAGCGTATTATATTTACACTTTTGGCGACCAATATACTGATTGTGGTTATTTGGGAATGACTGCTGGTATACCCAATGAAAAAACGGACAAAGTTCTTAGAATAATTATTAAAATTTTAAAAAATTTTAAAGAAAAAGGTGTTTCTGAAAAAGATCTTGATTTAGCAAAAAGTTTTACAAGGGGACAGATGGCGTTAAGCTTTGAAACCTCTAATCAAATTGCCTCTTTTCTTGCCCATCAAGAACTTTTTTATAAAAAAATTCTTCAACCGGAAGAAATTTTAAAGAAGATTGAAAAAATAAACCAAAATGATATCTTAAAAACAGCCAAAGATATTTTTAAATCCCAAAAAATAAATTTAGCGATAATCGGACCTCAAATAAAGAAAAAAGAAGAATTGTTAAAAAAAATACTTTTAAGAATATAATTAAAATATGAATAAATCTTTCAAGTCTTTTACGTCTTCCTCTCTGTCTTCTGGTTTTACTCTTGTTGAAATTTTAATCGGCATTACCCTAATGGTTATTATTTTTACCGGCCTTTTCGGCGCCTTTCAGTTTGGGATGAAAGTGGTAGGACAATCAAAAGCCCAAACCACTGCCATTGCCTTGGCTAATGAAAAAATGGAAGAAATCCGCAATCTTCCTTATAAAGATGTTGGGACAATCGGCGGCATTCCGGCTGGCGTCATTCCGGAAACAATTACCGTGGCGAGAAATAAAATCACTTTTACCATTAAAACCACTGTCATTTATATTGACGACCCTTTTGATGGTTTAGTTCCCAATGATTCTTTGCCTAAAGATTATAAAAGAGCGAAAGTTAAGGTATCCTGGCCAGGTTTTTGGGCTGGCGAGATAAGTTTAATTAGCGATATTGCTCCCAAGGGCATAGAAACCGAGGCTGGCGGCGGCACTTTGATGATTTGGGTTTTAAATGCTTCTGGTCAAGGAATCCCGTTGGCAAATATTAATTTAGTCAATGACCAGGTTTTTCCGCCGATTAGCGCCAATTATCAAACTAACGACTCTGGAAATTTTATTTTGGCTGGCGCGCCAACCTCAACCGAAGCTTATAAAGTCAGAGTTAACAAAAATGGTTTTAGCGAAGAAAGAACTTACGGGAAAGAAGAAGTGGCTAATCCCGCTAAACCCCATCTTTCGGTTTTTGAAGGTCAAATCACTGAAATCAGTTTTAGCATTGACCAATTAAGCAGTTTTTCAGTGGAAACGCGGGGACGAGAAAGTTTTGATGATGATTTCGGAAATGATAGTCAATTATCCGAATACCAAAATATCTCTATAATTAACAGCGAGGTGAATTTGGCAAAAATAGGCGAAGATTATTTACCCAATGGCTATCTAATTTCCAAAAAAATTTCTCCGGCTAATTTGATAAATTGGGACCGCTTGATTTGGGAAGACGAAGAGTCAGACCTAACAGATATTAAATATCAACTTCTCTATTTTACTAGTACGGCATGGGAGCCGGTGCCCGAATCCGACCTCCCTGGCAATATCCAAGGATTTGACAACAGTCCAGCAGACCTTAATAATTTAGATATCGCTAAATATCCTTCTTTAAAAATAAAAGCCGAGCTTGCCACGTTAGCCAGTTCTACCACGCCGCGGCTATTTGCTTGGCATTTAACTTACAACACTCCTCTGATTGGCAATATTGCTTTCCAGCTTCAGGGTTGGAAAATAATTGGCGCTGACCAAGATGACAATCCTGTTTATAAATATCTTAAACAGCACAGTTCAGAATCAAATGGCAAAACTGTTATCAGTGATTTAGAATGGGATTCTTATACTTTTTCGCGTCTTGCCGAAGCAATTATAGATTTAGTGGAAACCAAACCAGCGCCTCAACCTATTGATCTTCTGCCAGCAACTCCTACCGCGGTTATCTTATATTTTAAAGCCGAAAATAGTTTATTGACCGAAATAATTGACGCTTCCACCAGCGAACCGATTTTCAACGCTAATGTTAAACTTTTTAATGAAATTTTAGGTTATGACCAATCAAAACCAACTGATGAAAAAGGTTATGCCTATTTTTTTCCCTTGAAACAAGCTGAATATAATTTAGAAGTTACCAACCCCGATTATCAAACAACCACGACAACCGTGAACGTAATAGGCCACATCAAAAAAACAATCAGTTTGGAAAAATAAATTAATATGAAGGGTTTTACTTTAATTGAATCTTTAATGACAATCGTTATTTTGATTATTGTTTTGGCGGCTGTGACTGGTTTAGTTTCGGGTCTTTATCGTTCTTATTATTATACTTTTAAACAAGCCCAAGCCATTGAAGAGGCAAGACGCGGCATTGAAACAATGACTCGGGAAATAAGAGAAGCCCAGCCAGGCGATGATGGCTCCTATATTATTGAGGCGGCTAATGATTATGAATTTATTTTTTATTCTGATATTGATAAAGATAAGGCAGTAGAAAGGATAAGATATTTTATTGAAGGAAACGATTTCAAAAAGGGAATTGTTGAGCCGAGCAGCAATTCCGTAAAATATGCGATAAGTTCGGAAAAAATTTCCATCTTATCTAAATACATTCGCAATGAACCACCGGTCTTTCATTATTTTGACGGCAATATGAACGAACTGCCGGCGCCCGCCCGGTTAAAAGACACCAAGTTAATGAAACTTTATTTGGTAATCAATTTTAACCCTCAAAAACCAGCTGATGATTTTATTTTAGAAAGCGAAGTTCAGTTGAGAAGTCTTAAGACAAACATCTGAAACAAAATCTAAAATCCAAAACCCCAATCAATAAAATGCAAAATGTCAAAATCAAAATGCTAATTTAAAATTCTAAATCTAAAATCCTAAATCAATAAAATGCAAAATGTAAAAATCAAAAAATTCTAAATCCAAAATCCTAAATCCTAAACAAATCCGAAATCCCAAATCCCAATAACCAAGACTCGTTTGTTTTGAATTTAAAATTTAGAATTTCGAATGAATTTTGAATTTTGAGTTTTGAATTTTTTGGTCTTTGGTTTGTGGTTTTGATTTTTGATTTTTGGTTTTTGGTTTTTTGTTAGGCATTGATTAGAAATTAGAAATTAGAAGTTCAAAATTTAAGGTATTATTAAAAAGTATCAAATCTATGAAAAAAGGAATTATTACAATGTGGGTTTTGGTTTTTGGAACAGTTTTTTTAATAATGTTCAGCGGATTGATCGGCTTTCTTGTTTTTCAAATGAAAGAAAATCAAAAAACAGCGACTGCTAATTTAGCGTTTCAGATAGCCGAGGCCGGTATAAATTTCAGCCGTTGGCGCTTGGCTCACGAGCCGGGAAACACTGATTTCGCCGGGCTCTATGAGTACAAAGACCCCGAGGGTTCAGTCATTGGTTATTATCAATTAGAAATTAGTTCTTCTACCGCCTGCGATAGCGGTATAAGAATTGAATCTGCTGGTTGGCAAAAAGGGTTTGATAATACTAAAAGGAAATTGCAAATAAAATACGCTAAATCCTCTTTGGCTAAATATGGTTTTTTGACTAATTCCAATGTTTGGTTTGGCGAAGACGAAGAACTCAAGGGGCCATTTCATTCCAATGGCGGAATTAGAATGGATGGCGAGCAAAATTCTCTTGCCACTTCCGCTAAACAAACCTACATTTGCGGGCCTGAACATGGTTGTTCTTCTAGTAATTGTTTTAATCCCTGTTCTTGGACCGTTTCTGGCTGCGAGTGTCCTGGTATTTGGGGCGAGGGCGAAGGAAATGAAAAAGGATTGTGGCAATTTCCCGTTGGCTTGGTTGACTTTAATAAAATTATTCAAGACCTTGCTATCCTAAAAGAGGAAGCTAATACAAATGGAATTTATTTATCAGAATCAGGCAACTATGGCTATCATTTAAAATTTAATTCCAATGGTTCAGTTGATATTTATAAAATAACCAAATTAAAACCAAATGTCTGGGGTTATGATGGCGAGAAATGGACCCTTGAATCTAATGATATAGAAACCGAGACCTTTTACCAAAATTATTCCTTGCCAACTAATTGCGGCCCTATTTTTATTGAAGACAATATCTGGGTTGAAGGAGATGTTAATGGACGAACAACAGTGGTGGCGGCAAAACTTCCAGAAACGCCCGCTTCATTAAAAAAAATAATAATTCCCAATGATATAAATTATATTGGCGAAAATTCGGTTTTAGGTTTAATATCTCAAAAAGATATTTTGATTCCCCTCTATTCTCCCAATAACTTAGAAATAAAAGCCGCTTTATTGGCTCAAAAGGGCCATGTTTTTCGCTATTATTACCCAAGGCGGTCTTATGAACCTTATAAAACCTACGCTATCCGCGACTATATTGAAACCTATGGCAGCATCATTACTAATACCATCTGGACTTTTACCTGGGTGGACGGAACAGGCAAGGTTGTTTCCGGTTATAAGGAAACTGAAATGGTTTATAATGAAAATTTGACTTATAATCCACCGCCTTATTTTCCTGTTTCAGGCGAATACGAAATCATTAAATGGGAAGAAGTAAATTGATTTTTGAAATTGCTTGATTCTAAAATATCTTCGCTTGAAATGTTTTAGAAATCGTTTAATTATTCCCTTGTAAAAAATCACAAAATGTATTCTATCATCTACGTTGTCCCTTGTAAAATTTTTAAAACAGGTAGGCGCGGTCAGGTAGACGGTCGGCCAAGCGTGGTTTCGCCCCGCCTGCCACTTCGTTTTATTTTATTTCGTTTCGCTTCGATTTGTTTTGTTTTACTTTGCTTTGTTTCCCTGGCCGCCCGGCTGCGGCCGGGCCAGGGAAAATTCTGAACGAAATTATTCTGAACTAAATTTTACGACTAAAAAGCGATAGTTTTCTTCGGTAAAATAATTTTCGAAGTTCTTCAATAAAAACAATGGAACTGGCGACCGCTATAATTATAATCCATTCAGAAAGTTCAAGCGGCGCGGTCCGAAATAATTTCTGCATTATTGGATGATATACTAAAACCAGTTGCAAAAAAATAACAAGAATTGTTGCGGCAACCAAAAATTTATTAGAAAACGGATTTATTTGAAAAATTGATTTATTTTCTGAACGACAATTCCAGGCATTGAGCCATTGAAATGCCGCAAGGGTGGTAAGCGATATGGTTAACGCTTTAGTCAAGTCGGTTTTAAAATAACTTCCAAAAAGATATAAGGTACCAATCATCATAGCCGCAGCCATTAAAAAAATCCGTTGAGCCATTAGTTTGTCAACAAGATATTTTTTAGACCGTTCAAAATCTCTGCGAAGCAATCCCTTTTCTTTTGGTTCCATAGCCAATGCTACATCTAAAAAACCATCGGTGACAAAGTTTAACCAAATAATTTGGACTGGAAGAAGAGGCAAGGGATAGGCAAGAAAAAGCGCGACCAAAATGGTAAATACTTCTCCAACACTTGTTGAAAAAAGATATAAGATAACTTTTTTAATGGTCTTATAAATGTTTCGTCCTTCTTCTATCGCTAAAATAATATTGCCTAAATTATCATCTAAAAGCACAATATCCGATGCTTCTTTAGCAACATCAGCGCCAATTTTTCCCATTGCCACGCCAAGGTCTGCGGCAACAAGCGAAGGAACGTCATTAACGCCATCTCCGGTCATTGCTATAATTTCTCCTCGAGCCCTATAAGATTTTATAATTCTTAATTTATGTTCTGGCGTTACTCGGGCAAAAACTGTTGTTTTGGCAAGTTTTTCCATAAGTTCGGCGTCGGAAAGAGTGTCAATTTCTTGTCCCGTAAGAATGGTATCGCCGTCTTGATAAATGCCAGCTTCTTTAGCGATTACCTGAGCCGTGATTTTATGGTCGCCTGTAATCATAACCACCCGAATGTCTAATGAGTTTATTTTTTTTATTACTTGTTTCACTTCCAAACGAGGGCTGTCTTTTATTCCAAGAAAACCGACAAAAACAAGATCGCGAACACTTTCTGATGTCAAAGGTTCTTTAATATCATCTTTTATGGCTAAACCCACTACCCGCATTCCTTGTTGAGACATTTTAATAAAAATAGATTCAAGTTCTTGTTTTTTTTCCTGGGTAACCCGGGTAAAAGGAAAATTTTCTTTATTGCGCCATATTTTTTTAGAAAGATGTAAAAGGACTTCCGGCGCTCCCGTCACTGTTAATAAAATTTTATCGTCAATTTTCTGGCCGGTTACATGATATTTTGTTCTGTAATCAAATGGGATTTCAATAATTTTCAGAGCTTCAGATTCTAAATCGTCTTTATTAAAACCGATTTTTTTAGCCAGCACCAACATAGCGGCGTCGGTTGGGTCGCCGGCGACGCGCCACTGCTGTGTCTCGTTTAAAAACATCACCCGGGCATTAGAGCAAAAAGCGGTAATTTTTCCCACCAATAAGAGTTCGGGATGGTTTAAGGGATCAATAATTTTACCAGCCAATTTAATGTCGGCCTTAGGTTCGTAACCTATTCCGCCAATTTCAAAAAATTTATCATCTACGTATACTTTTTGAATTACTAATTCGTTTTTAGTAATTGTGCCTGTTTTATCAACAGCGATAACCCTTGTTTGGCCCAACGCTTCAACCGCTTGAAGTCTTTTTATAAGAGCGTTATGTTTAGCCATTCTCCAGACGCCTGTGGTTAAGACCAATGTTATTACAATAGGCAGACCTTCGGGAATAATTGAAATTGAAAGAGCCACTATTATAGTAAACATTTCTTGTATTGATTTGCCATAAATAAGACCAAGAGAAAAAAGAATGGCGCTTATAATTGCGACGGTAATAATAATAAGCCGAGAAAGATAGCGAATGTTTGTTTTTAAAGGAATTTCCGTTTCAATAACCGCAATTTCTTTCGAGATTTTTCCGATGATGGTTTTCAATCCAGTGGCAACCACTATGGCTTTTGCGTTGCCAGCCACAATATGGGTGCCTTTAAAAACCATATTTTTTTGTTCGGTTGCGGGTAGTTCAAGATTGTCTAATGTTTCGGCAATTTTATGCACTGGTTCCGATTCGCCCGTTAAAGCTGCTTCGTCAACTTTAAAATTATTAGAGAAAATAATTCTTGCGTCAGCAGAAATTTTTTCGCCTTCTTGGAGGATAATGATATCCCCGGGCGCAACTTCTGAATCTCGGATAATAATTTCTTTTCCTTCGCGCAAAACCGTTGAGATAGTTTCCGCAAACTTTTTAAGGGCTAAAAGTGTATTTTGGGCTTTACCTTCTTGAATTGTCCCAACAATAGCGTTAAAAAAAAGGATGACAAGAATAATTGAGCCATCAATAATTTCTCCCATTGCAAAAACAATGACACTGGCAGCCAAAAGAATATAGATAAGCGAGCTTTGAAATTGTCGTAAAAAAATAACCAGCTGGCTGTCTACTTTTGCTTCTGGTAATTTATTGGGCCCGTATTCTTGAAGACGACGGCTGGCTTCTTTTTTGGTTAAGCCATGTTCGCTGCTATTGAAAATTTCAAGAATCTCGGGAATTTTTTTTGCATACCAACGGTTTTCCATAATCATAAATATTTCTTCAATCCATAATCCATTATATCATTTTTTGAGCGTTGAGTAAAAATTTAGTCCTTAGTTTTTTAGATAAATTTGGGTTTTTAACATTTCTTTTTAACACTCAAGAGTTAACAATAAGTCAAACCAATGAAACAACTTATTTTGAATTTTGTCGTTTCAATAAGCGAGGAGTTATAAGCTGAATTCTTGATATTTAAAATATTCCCGCCACTATAAAAAACGCAATTCATTTTTTATAGGATATGCTGAAAAAACTGAATTCTATTTTAGTTCAAAAAAAATTAGAAGAATCAGAAATTTTGATTTTTAGTCCGCTTGAGTTTAAACGGCTTTTTGCTGTTTCTTAATTTTCGGCAAGGTTTTTCATTATTTATCATTTAAAAACCGGACTTTTTGAAAAACTACGAAATGGTCTATATATTTTAAAATCCAATCCTCCTTCAGAATTAGAAATTGCCAATAGACTGTATATTCCTCCTTATATTTCTTTTGAATACGCCCTTTCTTATTATCATCTTATTCCAGAAAGCGTTTATTCTATAACTTCAGCCACCCTAAAAACAAGTCGAGAGTTCTCTGTTTTATCAAAAGAATTTATTTATCATCGTCTTAAAAACAAGGCTTATGCGGGATACGGGCCGTAAAGAATGGGAAAAAGCAACGATTTTAATAGCTGAACCTGAAAAAGCTTTAGTTGATTATCTGTATTTTCTCGCCTTGGGGAAAAAATCAAAACTAGAACGGCTAAACTTAAAAAATCTTTCAAAAAAGAAGATAATAAGATATTCCAAAATGTTTAACAATAAAAAATTAAAGAGATTATTAAATTCTTCGCTATGATTACAAGGGATTTTATTCAGAAAAAAGCAATTAAATGTCAAACAAGCGAGTTAAATATCGCCAGAGAATATATTCAACATCTTTTTTTGTCATTTTTTATCAACAGCCCGAAACAGAGCGAATTTTATTCAAGGGCGGAACAGCCTTAAAAATAATTTATCAAAGTCCTCGCTTTTCTGAAGATATTAATTTCTCAGGTTTTAATATTTCTATTTTTCAGACAGAAAGTTTAATATTGAATGCCTTAAAAGAAATTGAGACCCTTGGTATTCTTGTTAAAATTTTTGAATCCAAAAAACAAGCGGTGGATATTTAGGAATTTTAAGATTCAATTTTTTAGATTATGATATAAATGTTCTGATTGAAATTTCTTTACGAAGAAAAAATAAAATAAAACCAGAGGTCTCTTTAATTAATAATGATTTTATACCCGCCTATACTGTTGTTCATTTGCCGTTGAAAGATTTAGTTCGTGAAAAAATCCAATCTGTTTTTGTTCGCAAAAAACCAAGAGATTTTTTTGATATTTATTTTTTATTGAGAGTTAATTTGACGCCAATCTCAGAAAAGAGAAACCTAAAAAAGATCTTAGAGGTTTTGATGGAAGAAAAATTAAATTTTAAAAAAGAATTAAAAGCATTTTTACCTCAAAATTACCACTCTATTATAAAAGATTTTAATAAAATTTTTGAAAGGGAAATTGAAAAATTTATTTCATAAAGATTATTTGAGGGAGATAAACTTCTTAGCGCGATTTATTTTTTTAATCCATTATATCATTCCTGAACACTGAGTAAAAATTTTACAGAGGATCGCTCTCTGATTTTTTTTGACTTCTTTTTTTGACTTGGTATACTTTAAGAAGTATTAAGAAATTTAAGAAGTATTAAGAAAAATGAAAACACCTGTCTTTTTAGGGCAAGCGGTGGGGGATAGTGAGATTAAACAAGGTCAATGATATATTTAAAATAAAAATCTAAAAATTAAAAAACAATTCACTCATTATGGTTCATAACTTTAAAAAACAACGAGAACAAAAAAGACAATTACAATCAAGGGTAAAAGAAAAAACAAAATTTTCCAAAAAGATAGAAGCGAAAAAAAAAGAATTTAAAGAGTTAAAAGAAAAGATAAGGCCGAGAGAAGAACCAAAACCCGAAATTATAAAAGAAGGGAAAGAAATAAAAGAAGAGAAAGAGGAGTATTCGGTTGAGGATATTTATGTTCTCGAAGGATTGGAGCCGGTTAGAAAAAGACCGGGAATGTATATTGGGTCAACGGGCGTTGACGGGTTGCACCATTTAATCTGGGAATGTTTTGATAATTCCGTGACTTATCGGACGCCAACGATAATCAAAAACCAAGGCGAAATTCAAATTAAAAAAATAGGAGGAATAATAGATGAACTATTTGAAAACAACGTTAATTTAATTGACAAATCAAATAATGGAGACGTTGAGATTTTACGAAAGAATTTTGAAATACAAGCATTATCTTTTGACCCTTATGATTTAAAACTGAAATTTCAACCGATTTTTTCTTTGATTCGTCACAAGGTCAATAGTGAAATTCTTGAAATAACTTTACAAAATGGACGCAAAATAGAAATTACTCCTTATCATTCTTTATTTACGTTAAAAAATGGAAATGTTTCGCCAATTAAAGGTTCGGAGCTTGAAATTGGAACTTTTGTTGTTGCGCCGAAAATTTGGCCAGAAAATGAAAACCCCTTAGAAGAAATTGATTTAATAGATGAATTTTCAAAATTATCCCCGGAAAAAACCAAGAGATTATATCTCTATAATATTAAAAGTTTATTAAATAAAGAAATTTATCAAAAATTAAAATTATCTCTTAAAGAAAAAACATATAACAGTCAGCAACGCTCTTCTAATCTATTTTATGATTTTAAACGACGGAATTATCTTCCCTTTAATCTCTTGAGAAAATTCAAGAAAGAAGATATAGAAAAATTTAAAGCAAGGGCTTTAATTGGCGCGAGATGTAACGAAAAAATTAGATTAAAACCAAAACTCAAAATTAACCGAGAACTAATTGAACTCTTGGGAATTTTTTCCGCCGAAGGTTCAATAATAAAAAACAAATATATTTTAAATCGGGCAGTATTTAGTTTTGGAGCGCGCGAAAAGGAATTAATTGATTACACAATTCTTTTAATTAAAAAAGTTTTTGGTCTTGATGTAGAACCCCATTATGTCCATGAAACAGCAGGGACGATTGCGATAGATTCTTATTTAATAACTTTAATTTTTAAAGAAGTTTTTGGGACAGGGGATAATAGTTCCAATAAAAAAGTCCCTGATTTTATTTTTAATTTAAATCAAAAATTAAGAGAAAGATATCTAATAGGTTATTTGTCTGGCGATGGTTGTTCGGCTAAGGTTTGGATTGAATATTTAATTAAAAATTATAACCCTTCGGAATTAGAAAAAAGAAAATTTACAGCAACTGCTAAAAATAAAGATTTTATTATTACCCTTTCTTATCTTCTTTCATCATTAAATAAAACTTATTCTTATGAAGAAAAAAGAATCAAGCAAGGTAAAAGATTTATAGAAATAAACTATAAAGGATTAAGAAAAAAAAGACAGATTAAATCCCAAGAAAAGTTCTTTACCCTTGATTTTTATTGGAATGCTAATTCTTCTTATTTCAATTACATTCCCTTTAATGAAGCGATTGAAGAATGTTGGGATCAACCAACTCTTAATTGCCGAGATAATGACCAGGCAGGAATTTCCCATAATAAAATTTTAGCCCTATCAGAAAAGAAAAAAATAAAACTTAAAAATAACGCCTTTAATTTTTTGAATTCGGATTTAGGAATATTAAAAGTAAAGAAAATTCAGAAAATTCAATATAAACATCCTTGGGTTTATGATATTTCTGTTCCAAATGGACAAAATTTTGTTGGAGGATTTTCTCCTATAATCTGTCATAATTCCCTTGACGAGGCAATGGCGGGTTTTGCAAAAGATATTGAAATTGTTCTTTTGCCGGGAAATAGAGTGAGGGTAAGCGATAATGGACGAGGTATTCCAATAGAAATTCATCCTCAAACAAAAAAATCAGCCCTAGAAACAGTGATGACAACCCTGCATGCCGGAGCCAAATTCGGCAGCAAAGCGTATCAGGTGGCTGGTGGGTTGCACGGCGTTGGCGTGTCAGTGGTCTGCGCCTTGTCTAAATGGATGAAGGCGGAAGTTTGCTGGAAACGATTTCTTTATAGTCAAGAATATTCTAAGGGAAAAACATTGACTAATGTTAAAAAGATAAAGATTTGCGAGAAGCCGGGAACAACAGTAATTTTTGAACCAGACCCGGAAATTTTTAAAGAAGGAATTCGATTTGAATTAAAAAGAATTTTGAAACATTTACGACAGCAATGTTATCTAACGCCAGAAGTGAAAATTTCTGTTCGCGACCAAAGAATTTCTTCTACTTTTCCTTATTCTTATAATTTTTATTTTCAAGGCGGCATAAAATCGTATGTTAGATATTTACTTAACGAATCAGAGGCGCTTCATGAAAATATTTTCTTTGTAAAAGGAGAAAAAGAGGGAGTTCAAACAGAGGTTGCTTTTCAATACGCCAAAGAACTTGAATCCTTGGAAGAAAGTTTTGCTAATAATATCTTTACCGGCGAAGGGGGTTCACACTTGGCCGGTTTTCGAACCGCTTTAACCAGAACCCTGAACGACTATGCCAGAAAAAACGGTTTTCTTAAAGAAAAAGAAGAGAATTTAACCGGCAATGATGTAAGGGAAGGACTGTTGGCTGTTGTTTCGGTAAAAATAAAAGAGCCGCAATTTGAAGGCCAAACCAAAGCCAAATTAGGCAATCCAGAAGTTAAGACAATAGTTGAAAGCATTGTTTCTGAGAGCTTGGCTGATTTTTTAGAAAAACATCCCCAAGACGCCAAATCTATCATTGAAAATTGTCTCTTATCGTTTAAAGCCAGACAGGCGGCTCAAACAGCCCGGTTGGCAGTTTTAAGAAAGGGAGTTTTAGAAGGTTTAAGTTTGCCCGGGAAATTGGCTGATTGTTCTTCTAAAAAAGCAGAGGAGTCGGAATTATACATAGTGGAAGGCGATTCGGCCGGAGGAAGCGCGAAACAGGCGCGGGATAGACATTTTCAGGCGATTTTGCCGTTGCGGGGCAAAATTTTAAATGTTGAAAGAACTCGTTTAGATAAACTTTTGGACTCAAAAGAAATTAAATCCTTAATTATCGCTTTGGGCGCCGCCATTGCTGAAGATTTTAATATAGAAAAATTGAGATACCATCGGATAATCTTGATGGCCGACGCGGATAGCGACGGTAATCATATTCGCACCTTGCTTTTAACGCTTTTTTATCGCTATTTTAGACCCTTGATCGAAGCTGGTTATCTTTATTTAGCCCAACCGCCGCTTTATAAAATTCAGACAGGAAAAAAAATTGAATACGCTTATATTGAAGCAGAAAAAGAGAAAATTTTATCTTCTTATAAAAAAACCAGTGGTAAAACTGATATTTTAACCAAAAAACAAAAAGAAAAAAAAGGAAAGAGAGAAAAAGAAGGAGAAAAAGAAAAAATTGAAGAAAAGATAAAATCAGTTTCTATTCAACGTTACAAGGGATTGGGCGAAATGAATCCTAATGAACTTTGGGAAACAACAATGAATCCAGATAACCGCGCTCTTTTAAAAATAACCATTGAAGACGCCAAAGAGGCTGACCATATTTTTGATGTTCTAATGGGGAAAGAGGTTTTACCCCGTAAAAAATTCATCCAAGCCTACGCCCAAAGAGTAAAAAATTTGGATATCTAAACTTATTCAAAGAGGGCGTTGAAAGTTATGAAAGATTCATTTTTAAAAGCTATATCCGAGACTTTTTGCGCGTATAATACCTTCGGCGCTAGAAGTAATAAAAAACTAATCCCTATACATAAATGGTTTGCTAATGTTATTGAGAGTAAATTAGGGGAAGGATACGTCGTTAGGAGTCTGGGGAAAGAGGGTGAATTTAAGTTGGATGGGAAATACTATCCAAAGACGCTTGATATAACTATTTTCAAAGATAAGAAAATAATCGCGACAATTAGTTTTAAATTTGTCACCTCAAATTATAAACAAAATTCAAATAACTATTTTGAAAATCTACTAGGCGAAACGGCCAATATAAGACGAATAAATATTGGTTTCGCTCATTTTCTAGTTTTACGAGCGCGCACACCCTATTATGACAAAAATAAAGGAAATCTAAGAGGAAAAGAGAAAAAAATAGAGATTTTGAATGAAAATGATTTAGTGAAATATATTAAACTTTTCAGCGATTTAGATTTTCCTCACAAACCAGAAGTAATAGGAATGGCTATTATAGATTTTGATAAACGTAAGCAGGCCTATTTTGAAAACCTTGATAATCTTAAACTTTCAGCGAGAACAAAACGTATTCTAAAAAACCAATTGTCAATTACGAATTTTATTGAAAAAGTAGCAGCTTTGTGTAAACTAAAATCGTAATTCTATGCAAATTAGCGAAAAAAAATTGAATGGCGTTGTTTATACTCCTAAATGGATTGTTGAACTGATTTTAGATAATTTAGATTACAAAAATAACATTTATGAAAGAAGAATTATCGATCCTGCTTGCGGGGATGGTGTATTTTTGAGCATAGTAGTGAAAAGATTTATAGAGGACGCAAAAAGAAAAGGAATAGATAACAATGTAATTAAAACGAAATTAGAAAATAATATTTTTGGGTTTGATATAGATAAAATTGCTACTGAAAAATGTATTTCGATCCTTAACAACATAGCCGGTGAATATGGCGTAAAAGGAGTTAAGTGGAACATTATAAAAACAGATAGTCTTGATAAATCTTTTGTGGATAAATTTTTCAACTCCTTTGATTTTGTTATCGGTAATCCTCCTTATATTAGAATACAGCACCTAGGCGCTAAAAGAAGGAAAAAAATCCAGGATGAATGGAATTTATGTCAAAAAGGGTCAACAGATATGTTTATTACATTTTTTGAACTTGGCTGCTATCTATTAAATAAAAACGGAAAGCTTGGTTATATCACTCCAAATACCTATCTTAAAACAAAAGCGGGCGAAAATCTAAGAAACTTTATTAAATATAACAAAATTTTAAAGACATTGATTGATTTTGGGCATAATCAATTATTTGATAATGCGACAACTTACTCTTTAATAACTATTCTAGATAAAAACCATCGGGAAAATACATTTTCTCTATTTAAGGGTGATAGGCAAAATGTAAATTATATTGATGAAGTAGATATTGAGAATCTTAATAATGATAATTGGACTTTAACCTCAAATGATATTCTTAAAAAATTAAATAATATTGAAAAAAGAGGATTTCCCCTTAATCAAATTGCTAAAATCCATGTTGGAATAACGACGCTTGCTGATGATTACTATATTTTTAAGGACCCGGTAATTAAGAATAATTTAGCAGAAATTCAATTAAGGGACGGTAGGGTATTTCAAATTGAAAAAGGAATTTTAAAAGCAATAATAAAAGCTTCTGTTTTAAAAGATTCTAACGAGGATCAGAATCGTTTTATAATTTTCCCATATAAAAAAATAGGTGGTAAACATTTTATTATTAAAGAAAAAGATCTAAAAAAAAAATATCCCCTCGCATATAAATATTTTGTAGCCATTAGAAAGACGCTAGAAAATAGAGATAAGGGCAAGCCAAATCCTGTTGCGTGGTATGCTTTCGGAAGGTCGCAGGGCCTTGATACGTCGTTTGGTAAAAAGATATTGACATCGTCAATAAATCTAAAGCCAAATTTTATCGTCTGGGAAAAAAAAGAGTACACTTTTTACGCCGGATATTGCGTTAAATACGATGGAGATTTAAACCTTTTAGCAAAATATCTAAATTCAGAAGATATGGAGTTTTATATTAATCATGTAAGCAGGGATTATCAAAATAATTATAAATCTTTTGCTAAAAGTTTTATTGAAAAATTTGGCATTGATGATTTGAGGTTAATAGATGGACGAAAAGAAAAACAGCAATCATTGATATTTCAACATTAATAAATAATTTTCCGAATTTGCCGCCGAGCTTGGTTGGGCCAAACAATCCCGCAAGGAAGACCGGGATAATACATTAAAAATGTTGTTTAATGGGGTTTTATAAATTTCAATAAATCAATCGTTTTAAGAATCCTTTATTGTTTTTAAAACCCCCCGCCCCTTGGGGCGTGGTAAAAACCATCCTAAAGGGTAAAGATTTGCGATATAATTAGCAAGACGATGTCCAAAAAACATTAAGAACTTCCCATACCACTTACAATATTCGTTATCATTTTGTTTGGATTGTAAAATATCGAAAAGAATTAATCCAAGGAAACATAAGACCCTTTGCGAAATAATTAAATTTAAGACAATTCTAAATCAATTTTGTATC